>NZ_RZSA01000339.1:0-6139 GCF_003998075.1 Mesorhizobium sp. M2A.F.Ca.ET.037.01.1.1
AACCAGGTCTGCATCGCCAACGATCTCGGCCTGAATGTCTTCGACCTGGCATTGGATATCCCCACAGGCGACATCACCGAGGAGGCAGCGCTCGACGAACGCGGCTGCGCCGCGACCATGGCCTTCGGCATGGAGGCGGTCGCCGGCGGTGCCGACCTGTTGTGCCTAGGTGATCTTGGGGTTGGCAATTCGACCATTGCGGCTGCGCTCTGCGCTGCGTTGTTCGGCGGCAATGGAGTGGATTGGGTCGGGCCGGGGTCTGGCGCCGATGCGGCGACGATGGCGCGAAAGGCCGAGGTCGTGGACCGGGCGCTGGCGTTCCATGGTTCCGGCCTCGGCGATCCGCTGGAGGCCCTGCGACGGGTCGGCGGCCGCGAGTTCGCGGCGATCTGCGGCGCTATTCTTGCGGCCCGCATGGAGAAGATTCCCGTCTTGCTCGACGGATTCGTGGCGACTGCCGCGGCCGCTGTTCTGCAAGCGGCCAGTCCCGGCACGCTCGATCATTGTCTGCTTGCCGGTCTGTCGCCCGAGCCTGGCCATGCCAAGGCTGCCGAAAGGCTCGGACTGCGGCCGCTGCTCGATTTCGGCATCAGCCATGGCGAAGGGGTAGGGGCTGCTCTCGCTGCCGGCATCGTCAAAGCCGCGGCGCTGACCAGCTCGGGCATGGCGATGGCTGTCCGGCTATAACGCCGCGGATGACGTCAGCGGCGGCCGCGCGTGGCGACCGTCTTGGTTGGCAGGGCAGGCAGTTCCTCCATCACCCGACTCAGCGGGAAAATGGCAATCGCCTCCGTGCCTTCACGCAACTTCGAATGAAGCTCGAACGTGCCGCCATGCATCGCGAGCAGGCCCTGCACGATCGGCAGGCCGAGGCCGGTTCCCTGTTCTGCGCTCTTGATGGCGATGGAGCCCTGGCCGAAAGCGGAAAGCACCACCGGGATTTCTTCTTCCGGTATGCCCGGACCATTGTCCTTGACCGAAACGTACTGGCCGCCGCCGGCGGTCCAGCCGACGCGCACGCGCACTTCGCCGCCGGACGGGGTGAACTTGATCGAATTGGACAGGAGGTTGAGCGTGATCTGACGCACCGCGCGCTCGTCGGCAAAAAGGCGCGGCAAGGTCTCCTCGAACTCCTGGACGATGCGGATGTCCTTGTTGCGGGCCCGCAATTCCATCATGTGGCAGCAGTCCTCGACGATGGTCACCAGCATCACCGGCTCCTCGTTGAGCTGGTAGCGGCCGGCCTCGATGCGCGACAGGTCGAGGATCTCGTTGATCAGGTCGAGCAAATGCTGGCCGGACTCGTGCACATCATGGGCATAGTCGCGGTAGGTCGGATTGTTCATCGGACCCAGCACTTCATTGGCCATCACTTCGGAGAAGCCAAGAATGGCGTTGAGCGGCGTCCTGAGCTCGTGGCTCATTGAGGCGAGAAAGCGCGATTTCGCAAGGTTGGCGTCCTCGGCGCGCCGCCTTGCTTCGTCCGACATTGATTTCGCCGTCTCCACCTCGGCAATGAGCGCGTCCTTCTCCGAGCGGAAGGACAGCACCATCAACGAGGCCTGATTGAGGTGGCGCGCCACATAGCCGAAGAACGGAAGTGCTGCGATGAGCAATGCCGCCATCGTGGCTTCGATCGGCGTCCACAGATGCATAATGGTGTAGACATAAACGGCAACAGGAATGGCGAAGGTCGCGAACAGCGCGCCGCCAAGTGAGGAGGCCAAGACTGCAGTCGTCGCCATCGCGATCAGCAGCACCATGGCCTTGGCGACATGGAACTGGTCGATCTGGCATGTGTCGCAGCCGATCCATGCGAACCACGCCCAGCCAAGGCCACACAGGAAATGGCCGATCAGGAAGTCGCGGCGCGTCTGCGCCGGGTCGAGTTCGGCGGCCTCGGTTCGCTCGACGCGCCGCGACATGAACGCGACGATCGCGTAGCAAAGCAGCATAGCCAGAGCCCAGATGGTGATCTGGTTGTCCAGGCCCGCCAGCCGGCCGAGAGCCGCCACCGCCAGCACCAGCAGCGGGATGGCGACCGCGCTGACCACCATGGCGCGCGCATGCAGTTTCAGGAGTTCGCGATCGAAGTCGAGGCTGCCGGCCTGTTGCGAAAGGCGGTCGCGCGTCTTGCGCACCGCGCGCGCCACATCGCTGTTGCGGTGCGGTTTACGGCGGTCCACAATGAATTTATCCGCTGTGTTCGAGCGTAGCAAAGGCATACGGACTTCAATTTCTGCGCGCAGCGACTTTCAGTTCGTTAAGCTACGTTCGAATGATTAAGAGACTGTTTGCCATATGAGCCGTTTCGGGCCGCGAGGACCGCGCCGGCGCTATGCGGCGAGCCCGCCGCGCAGCCTGTGGCGCAAGCTGCTGGACTATGGGCTGGCCTTCCTCTTGCTCGGGTTGCTGATCCTGGTGGCGGCGCGGCTCGATCGCTTCGAGACTCGCAAGGAGCAAGGCACGGCGATCGTCAATGACGGCGATTCGATCACGCTCGGGACCGAGCGCATCCGCATGCGCGGCATCGATGCTCCCGAGTACCAGCAAACCTGCCAGAAGGCCGGCGCCGACTATCCCTGCGGCAAGCTGGCGCGGCAATCGCTGGTACGGCTGATCGCCGGCAGGCCGGTTTCCTGCAGCGGCTGGCAGCGCGACCGTTACGGCAGGCTGCTCGGCGACTGCAGGGCAGGCGACACCGACCTGAACCAGGCCCAGGTGCGGGCCGGATGGGCGGTTGCCTTCGGCGACTTCGAAACCGAGGAAGCGGTGGCAAGAGGGGCCAAGGTCGGCATCTGGGCAGGCGCCTTCGAGGAGCCGCGGGACTGGCGCGACAGCCATCATGACGCGCCGGTCGAGAGAAAGCACGGCACGCTTGCCTCGTTGAGCGACGCGTTGCGCGAGTTCTTTCGCTTCTGGTGACGGGCGTATCCGAGCCCTATGATCCGGTGGAGAAACTGGAGGATGGAATGAAGCTGTTCGACGGCGGCCGCGCGCCCAATCCCCGACGTGTGCGTGTCTTTCTTGCCGAGAAGGGGCTGACAGTGCCGCTTGTGCCCGTCGACATGGCTGCGCTGGAGCATCGCGGCGAAGAGGTGGCGCAGCGCAATCCGCTGCGGCGCCTGCCGGTGCTCGAGCTCGACGACGGTACCGTCATCACCGAATCGATCGCCATCTGCCGTTATTTCGAGGAGTTGCACCCCGAGCCCGCGCTGTTCGGCACGGGTGCGCTCGGCAAGGCAAAAGTCGAGATGTGGCAAAGACGCCTGGAACTAAATCTCATGGTCAGCGTCGCGGCCGCGTTCCGGCATATCCATCCGGCTATGAAGGAATGGGAAGTGCCGCAGATCCCGGAATGGGGCGAGGCCAACAAGCCGAAGGCGATCGATTTCCTGCACCTGCTCGATCACGAACTGGCGCAGCGCGAATTCGCCGCCGGCGATGCCTATTCGGTTGCCGATATCACCGGAATGATCGCTATCGATTTCATGAAGCCGGCCCGCATCAAGGTGCCTGAGGAGTGCACGAATGTGCTGCGCTGGTATGCGGCGCTGACGAGCCGGCCAAGCGCGACGGCCTGAGCGACGAAGATTGGATAATCCGCCCGATATGAGCCAAGCATTGGAGCGCCTCACCGCGAGGGTGCGGGCCTGCCGCATCTGCGTCGACCAGCCGCTTGGCCGGCCCTTGCCGCACGAGCCGCGCCCGGTATTGAGGCCGTCCTCGAGCGCCCGCATCCTGCTCGCCAGCCAGGCGCCGGGCACCAAGGTTCACATCTCGGGCATGCCCTTCACAGACGCTTCCGGAGATCGCCTCAGAAGCTGGCTCGGCGTCAGCAGCGAAGAGTTCTACGACACTGAAAAGTTCGCCATCGTGCCGATGGGTTTCTGCTTTCCCGGCCAGGACGCCAAGGGCGGGGACCTGCCGCCGCGCCGCGAATGCGCGCCGGCCTGGCGCCGGGACCTGATGGCGCTGATGCCGCAGATCGACCTGGTGCTGACCATCGGCGGCTATGCGCAGGCATGGCATATGGGCACGACGCGCGCGGCGTCCTTGACGGATACAGTGAGGAATTGGCGCGCCGTCTGGGATGCTCCGGCCAGTCCAAAAGTGTTGCCGCTGCCGCATCCGTCGTGGCGAAACACGGGCTGGCTGAAGAAGAATCCCTGGTTTGAAATGGATTTGCTGCCCTTCCTGAGGTCGGAAATCCGCTATCGCATTGGTTAGGCATTCCGCAAGATATCACTCGCTTTTGGTGCCTTTGGCAGAATTTCTTTCTTGTGAAAGGCTCCGATAAAAGGGATTATGGCCAAACTATTCCCCTGGAGCCTCCTCATGGATCGCCTCGACAGAAAAATTCTCCGCCTCCTGCAGGAGGACGCCACGCTTGCGGTGGCCGACGTCGCCAAGAAAGTCGGCCTGTCGACCACGCCGTGCTGGCGGCGTATCCAGAAGCTTGAGGAAGAGGGCGTCATCAGGCGGCGCGTCGCCATCCTCGACCATGAGAAGGTCAACGTACGCGTCACCGTCTTCGTGTCGATCCGCACCAATTCGCACAGCCATGAATGGCTGCGGCGCTTCTCCGAGGTCATCCAGGAATTCCCGGAGGTGGTTGAGTTCTACCGCATGAGCGGCGACGTCGATTACCTGCTGCGTGTAGTGGTCCCGGATATCGCCGCTTACGATGCCTTCTACAAGCGACTGATCGCCAAGATCGAGATCCGCGACGTGTCCTCGTCCTTCGCCATGGAGCAGATCAAATACACAACCGAGATCCCGCTCGACTACATGGTTCTGGACAAGGAGTCGGGTGCGAACGCGGCGTGACACTGGTTGCGCCGATCGGCCTTAATTCTTCTTCTTGTTGAGGAAACTCCACGGCGAGTTGACCGGTAGGGTGACCGTATCCGGTACGCTGTCCACGCTCGCCACGTCCGCCTTGCGCACGGTATAGCCCGACTGAACGATCGAGACGCCATCGAGGATGAAGAGCTGGCTCTTTTCCATGCCGGGCTTCAACACGCCGGTGACGGCGACCGGGTCGTAAGCCTCTTTCATCTTGTAGGGATGCGCCGGCGTCACCAGCACGATCTGGTTGGGCGGCGGCGTCGGCATGTGGCTACAGGCGCCTGTCCACGGCACCAGCAGGAACTGGTAGACGAGGTCGCCGTCGCGATCGACCGGCAACGCATAGCCGGCTAATTGTATGGCCTTGTCCTGCAGATTGAGCGACAAAGTCTCGCCGTGGTCGGGCAGTTTTGCCGCGATCATCGGCAGGTTCGCGTCCTCGGCGATCGCCTGCGTGGAGGGGCGCAGATCCTTCCAGAGGATATGCACGACATCGGCTGCCGCATCGGCTCCCGAGGCGGCGAGCAGGAGCATGGCTGTCAGCGCCGCGCATGATTTGAAACGATTGTTCATGGTCGCTCCATCATCCGTCAGTCCATTTGCGGAATCGAGTCAAAGCGTCGTGACCGATCCAGACTCAGCGGTCCAGCCGCATCACATGCCGGCGCGTCCCGGCGGTGCCGATCTCGTGGAAGCCCCGCGCGACGAAATGTCGCGAAAGCCCATGAAGCGATAGCTGGGCGCGGCCTCGTCGACGGGATAGGCCTCGATGACGCGCGCGCCTTTGCCGAAGGCGTGGTCGATCGCGGCGTCGAGCAGGGCGGATGCCAGCCCGCCGCCACGCAAAGCCCTCGGCACATAGAAGCAGACGATCGACCATATGCCGGTCTCGCTGTCGTCCTGCTGCTTTGACAGTTTCCGGTAGGTCTCGCGCGGCGCGACCGAGCACCAGCCGACCGGCTTGCCGTCCAACTCGGCGACGATGCCCACGGGAGTGCCGGCATCGATCAGCGCCATCATCATGCGCTTCTTCTCGTCGTTCGGGATGTGCTCGCGGCTGGAATGGCGCCAGGCCATGCACCAGCAATATTTCGGCGCGCCCGGCTGCTCGAACAGCGTTTCGAAAGGGCCACGCGTCTCTTGCGTCACCTCGACAAAGCGGACGCCGGAAAGATCAGGTTCTTGCGGCTGCGAGCCTGGCGAGCTGTTTGGCATCCGTCAGTTCCTTCACCGCATCTCTGCCGACCCAACGCGGGTCGGGCGATGCCGCCAGTTTTTCCGCCAGCGC
>NZ_RZSA01000033.1:0-14574 GCF_003998075.1 Mesorhizobium sp. M2A.F.Ca.ET.037.01.1.1
CCATGAAACGTGTCCTCCTTGGATGAAAGTCATCAAAATAACAGCCATCAACGCGTTGATCCCGCATCGGGTTTCACGCAAACGGACGGAAAGCGCTGAAAAACCGGCGTTTTCAGGTCCGCCAGCCGCCAGACGACTCAGTTGACGGCGGTAACACTATACCCTGCCTTGCGAAAATCCTCGACCAGTCCTTCCGGGCCGGGCAGATGCATGGCGCCGACGGCCATGAAGACGTTGCCCTTGGCCAGAATCGGCATCGCATTCGCGGCCATCACCTTGTTGCGGCTGGTGATCATGGTCTGCTCGAAGGCGGCATAGCCGGCCTGGTCATCGGCGGTCTCGGGCAGCACCGCCTTGAACAGCGGCCAGAACATGCCGACCTCGCCGCGCTGGTAGAGCACGATCATCGTTTCGTTGACGTCGTTCACCTTGTCGCCGAGCTTCATCGTCTCGACCAGGCTCTTCATGTGGAATTCCAGCGGCAGCGAAGCCATCGCGCGCAGCTGGCCAACGGCGGTCTCGAGCCCTTCGACGTCCTTGCCCGAGGCCTTGGCGTCCGAAGCTAGCTTGACGTCCAGCACGGGTTCGCCGGCGGACTGGCGCGCCACCTCGCAGGCCGGCAGCGCCATCATCGCCGACAGGATCCACGGCTTCATCTTGGCGACCGTCGCCGGCGGGATGCCGCGGGCGTCGAGCCCCTTGTTCAGCGCCGCCGCATCGTCCGGCGACAGCAGCGACGACAAGGTGGTGTTGTCGGTGAACATCATCAGGCCGGGTTCGCTGGCCATTGCGGCCATCATCTTGGCCCTGTCCATGGCATCGGTGGTTTCGATGATGACGGTGCCGGCGCCGTCATAGGCTTTCTGCGCGGCGGCCGGCAACGTGGTGACGCGCGTGTCGGTCATGTGCATGGTGCCGAACAGATAGGACGGTTTCTCGCCCGGCTTCTCCAGCTTCCACAACAGGCCCTTGCCGTTCGGAACGGCTGCCGCTTCGGTCTCGACCTTCTTGAAGGCGGCTGGATCGCTCTTCTCCAGCGCGGTCAAGAGATCGGTGCCGGCGCAATTCGGCGCCTCTGCATGCGCCCGGCTTGCGAGCAGCAGAACGAAGATGAAAGACAGGAAAAACAGCAGGTTGAGCGCCGCAAGCAGCTTCAACGAGACAAGGGCCGCGCGGTCGGCAATGGCGATGACGCGTTTCATGGGAAGGGTCTTAGCGCTGAAAAGCGGCAAAACGGTTAATCGGCGCGGTGAAATTGTTCGAGGTGCGTTGTCGGATGGAATGCCCTTGGTGGTTAGCGGAAACGTCCATCGGGTCGTCATCCACGGGCGGAGCAAGGAGCGAAGCGACGCGCGCAGACCCGAGGATCCATTCCGTGACCTCAACGCGTTGCGACGGTGCAGAATTCTGCTCCGCTGAGCCCCAGTTTCGACGTCACGGCATGGATCCTCGGGTCTGCGCTCCGCTTCGCGTCGCTCCGCCCGTGGATGACGAAGTCAGGGGGGCTCAGGCGCGGGGATGCGCCTTCTCGTAGATGTCGAGCAGCCTCGCGGTGTCGACGCCGGTGTAGATCTGGGTCGTCGACAGGCTGGCGTGGCCGAGCAGCTCCTGGATCGTGCGCAGGTCGCCGCCGCGGCCGAGCAGGTGAGTGGCGAAGGAGTGGCGCAGGGCATGCGGCGTCGCGGTGTCGGGCAGGTTCAGCGCCGAGCGCAGCTTCGCCATCTCGCGCTGGATGATGGCCGGGTTGAGCGGGCCGCCGCGGGCGCCGCGGAACAAAAGGCCGTCGGGACCGATGTGGAAGGGGCAGAGCCGGCGGTATTCCGCCACCGCATCGCGGGCCACCGGCAGCACCGGCACCAGCCGCGTCTTGCCGCCCTTGCCGGTGACGCGCAGCACGGTGTCGGCTTCCGTCGCCAGATCGGCGCCGGTCAACCCCAGCGCTTCCGAAATGCGCAGGCCGGAGCCATAGAGCAGCGTCAGCACGGCGGCATTGCGGGCGGCGATCCAGGGTTCTTCCGCGAGCTGGCCTTCCATCGACACGACCTTTCTGGCGTCGCTTGCCGCCAGCGGCTTGGGCAGCGATTTCGGCTGGCGCGGCGCGCGCAGAGCGATGGCACCCGCAGCGTTGACGAGGCCGCGTTTTTCGAGAAAGCGCAGCAGGGAGCGGATGCCGGCAAGGCCGCGCCCCAGCGTGCGGGCGCCGGCGCCGTCATTGCGGCGCTTGGCGAGGAAGCCGCGCAGATCGGCGGGACGCAGGTCGGCGATGTCGGAAATGCCGGGCGGGCCGCCGCGATGTCCGGTCAGGAAATGCAGGAACTGGCGCGTGTCGCGTTCATAGGCCTCGACCGTCTCCGGCGACAGCCGGCGCTCATGCGCCAGTGTCTTCAGCCAGGTCTCGCGCGCCGCCTGGAGATCGGGTTTTGCCGGGATGAGGAATTCCTGCATGGCGCCATTGTCGGGTGTCGAGGTTAGGAAGCGGTGAAGAGGCCGTCATTGAAATGATGGCGTCAGGGGGCTAGAGCAAGGCAAAGGAAGTGCCGCCATGTCGAAGCTCGAAAACCCCGTACAGATGGCCGTCATCGGTGCCGCGCACGGCATCAAGGGCGAACTCAGGGTGACAACCTTCACCGGCGACCCGCTGGCGCTGGCCGATTACGGCCCGCTCTTCGCCAAGGACGGTCGTGCCTTCCAGATCACCGACATCAGGCCTGCCGGGACCGTAGTGGTGGTGCGCTTCAAGGGCGTCAACGACCGCAACGCCGCCGAGGCATTGGCCGGTATAGAGCTTTTCGTCGACCGTTCGGTGCTGCCCGACGACGGCGAGGAGGACGAGTTCTATCACGCCGATCTTGTCGGGCTCGATGTCAGGGACGATACCGGCGTCATCGGCAAGGTCGTCGCCGTGCATAATTTCGGCGGCGGCGACATCCTCGATGTCACCCTTGCCGGCCGCAAGGGCGTGCTGATCCCGTTCACGCAGGCCGCGGTGCCGCATGTCTCGATCGCCGACGGTTTCGTCGAGGTCGATCCGCTGGCCGCTGGCCTTGTCGAAGATGAGGACGACAGTGAAGCGCCTGGCCGGTCCGGCTTCGACCCGAAGGGCCGGCCGCGCGGACCGAAGGATGCCGGAGGCAACCGTTGAGCTTTGCCGCTTCGGTGCTCACGCTCTATCCGGAGATGTTTCCCGGCGCGCTCGGCCTGTCGCTCGCGGGACGGGCGCTGGAAGCCGGCACATGGTCGCTGGAGGCGGTCCAGATCCGCGATTTCGCCACCGACAGGCACCGCACGGTCGACGATACGCCGGCCGGCGGCGGCGCCGGCATGGTGATGCGCGCCGACGTGCTGGCGAAGGCGATCGACCACGCCTCGCCGCTGGGCGATGAGCGTCCAAGGCTGCTGATGAGCCCGCGCGGAATACCGCTGACCCAGGCGCGCGTGCGCGAGCTTGCCGCCGGACCGGGCGCTGTGATCCTGTGCGGCCGCTTCGAAGGCGTCGACCAGCGCCTGATCGAAGCGCGGGGTTTGGAGGAGATTTCGATCGGCGATTTCATCCTGTCCGGCGGCGAGCCGGCCGCCCTGGTGCTGCTCGACGCCGTGGTGCGGCTGCTGCCCGGCGTCATGGGCAATGCCGTCTCGGGCGAGGAAGAGAGCTTCGAGAACGGCCTGCTCGAGCATCCGCACTATACGCGGCCGCAGGAGTTCGAGGGCCGGCCGATCCCGGACGTGCTGATTTCGGGCAACCACAGGAAGATCGCCGAATGGCGGCGCGCGGAGGCGGTGAAGCTAACGCGGGAGCGGCGGCCTGACCTCCTGGCGGACGATCCACCCCGCTAAAGCGGTTCACCGTTTCACGGAACCGGCGAACCATTTCCGTGGCGTCAGCACAAACACTGGAGATTGGCTGAAGCCTCCCAACTTCGTCATCCCCGGGCGGAGCAGCCGCGAAGCGGCGTCGCGGAGACCCGAGGATCCATTCCGTGACCTGAGCCGTGGAACGCGGCGGAGCAGAATTCTGCATCGTGAGCAGCGCTTCGACGTCACGGAATGGATCCTCGGGTCTGCGCGCGTCGCTTCGCTCCTTGCTCCGCCCGTGGATGACGATCGCAACGGGCGTTTCCAGCCGATCTCCAAGGCTTGCGCCGAAACCGGTACCCACTTTTCGCTTACGCGGTCCCGCGGTTCGGGATCATAGTTCTCAGCTTTTGGTAAAGTAATAGAAAGCCAGGAGCAGGCCGACCCCTACGACGAAGCCGCGCACCAGGCCTTGCGGCACGCGCTTGGCGATCCACACGCCGGCATAGCCGCCGAGCGCCACGCCCGGGATCATGACGATCGCCTGCGGCCAGGCGACGACGCCCCCGGAAACGAAGACCAGGATGGCGACAACCGCGATCACGATGGACAGCATGTTCTTCAGCGCGTTGAGCCGGTGGTAGTCGCCGGCTTGCGTCAGGCCGAGCGTGGCGAGCATCATCACCCCCATGCCGGCGCCGAAGAAGCCGCCATAGACCGCGGTCGCGAATTGCGCGATCGAACCGGCGAACGAGCCGACCGAGGCCTGATGCTCCGGGCCGGCCGCCGGCTTCAGCCACGGCCCGGCGGCGAACAGCGCGGTCGCGGCGATGAGCAGCCAGGGCACAAGGGCGCGGAAGGACGGGTTGGAGAGCGCGAGCAGGATCAGCGAGCCGGCCAGCGCGCCGAGCGCCGAGATCAGGCAAAGCAGCAGCGCGCCGCGCCAGAAGTAGCGGATATCGGTCCAATAGGCGAGCGTCGAGGTGATGTAGCCCGGCAGCTGCGTCACCGATGAGGTGGCGTTGGCGACGATCGGCGGCAGGCCCACCAGCGTCATGGCGCCGAAGGTGAGGAAAGTGCCGCCGCCGGCGACCGCATTGGCGGCGCCGGAGGCAAAGCCCGCGAGGAAGAGCAGGACGGCATCGGAGAACGTCATGGAGGGAAGGTCCGGGAATACACATTCCCGGCTTAGAAAGCTTGGCGTGCTCGCGCAACCCGGGACGAGGCAATAAGATGGTGCCAGCAGCGCAAAAAATATGCCTCAAAGTCCTTTTTTGATGCATATCGTCGTCCCAGAACCGCGCACACTTCTGGGCGACATGCATTTGGACGTGACAAAGCGCCGAAATAGCTGTATGTCGCCGCCCGAACCGGAAGAACGATCTTCTGGACCCGTCAACAAATGGCGGTGTAGCCGTCCCTGCCCGATGTTCCGACAAAGGGCATAGCCGAGCGGTCGTTGGAACTGCAAGGCGAGTTGAGGACGCTCTGACTGTCGGAAGAACAAGAAGTGGATATTTGAGATGGATCTCATCCGTCAGCTCGAGGCCGAACAGGCCGCCAAAATCGAAGCCAAGCGCAAGCTGCCCGAATTCCAGCCGGGCGACACCGTGCGCGTCCAGGTGCGCGTCACCGAAGGCAGCCGCACCCGCGTCCAGGCCTATGAGGGCGTCGTCATCGCCCGCTCCGGCTCGGGCTTCCAGGAGAATTTCACCGTCCGCAAGATTTCCTACGGCGAAGGCGTCGAGCGCGTTTTCCCGGTCTACTCGCCGATGGTCGAGGGCGTCGAGATCGTGCGCCGCGGCAAGGTGCGCCGCGCCAAGCTCTATTACCTGCGCGACCGTCGCGGCAAGTCGGCCCGCATTTCGGAAAACACCGGCGTGCGCGCCCGCAAGCTGAACGACGAAGAGCGTGATGCGCTGAACGCCGAGCGCGCCCGCATCGAGGCCGAGAAGGTCGCCGCCGCCCAGGCGCTGGCCGCCGAGACGGCCGCCAAGGAAGCCGCCGAGAAGAAGGCCGCCGCCGAGGCTGCTTCAGCCGAATAAGGCTTTGCGAAACAGGTTCTGGAAAGGCGGCTTCGGCCGCCTTTTTCGTTTGGCGGAAAGCCCAAACCTACCGGCTCCCCGATCAGTTCCTATATGCCTTGGTGGTGGGCTGAAAAGCGTGAGCTTCGTCATCCACGGGCGGAGCAAGGAGCGAAGCGACGCGGCGCAGACCCGAGGATCCATTCCGTGACATCGAGGCTCCGCAACGGTGCAGAATTCTGCCCCGCTGCACTCCGTGGCTGAGGTAACGGAATGGATCCTCGGGTCTTCGCTCCGTTTCGCGTCGCTCCGCCCGTGGATGACGAAGCTGAGGGCCTGCCACCGATTCATCCGAACATCGAAGACGGGCACACATCGTGGCCCTTGACACCTAACTATCTTGTACACTAAATAATCGTGTACAAATCAACGGAGATCAAAAATGTCTGCACTCTACACCGCCCAGGCTCACGTCAGCGGCGGCCGCAACGGTCACGGCGAAACCAGCGACGGCCTGCTCAAGGTCGACCTCGCGATGCCGAAGGAGCTCGGCGGCAAGGGCGGCGCCACCAATCCGGAGCAGCTTTTCGCCGTCGGCTATGCGGCCTGCTTCGAGAGCGCGGTGCGCTTCATCGCCCGCCAGCAGAAGCTGCCGCTCGAGGACGCTTCGATTACATCCACGGTCAGCCTTTATCCGAACGACCAGGGCGGCTTCCGCCTCGGCGTCGCGCTGGCTGCCGAGATCAAGGGGCTTGATCAGGCGGGCGCAGAGGCGCTTGTATCGGAAGCGCACAAGGTCTGCCCCTATTCCAACGCCATTCGGGGCAATATCGACGTGGCTCTCTCGGCAAAGGCTGCATGACGACGAAAACCGAAACCATCACCAAGCCAGCCCCGGCGCAGGACGGCGGGGTGATCGATGTGCCGCGCCTCGACCAGCAGCTCTGCTTTGCGCTTTATTCGGCGAGCGGGCTGATGACCAAGCTCTACCGGCCGCTGCTCGACCCGCTCGGCCTCACCTATCCGCAATATCTGGCGATGCTGGCGCTGTGGCAGCATTCGCCGAGCACGATCGGCGAGCTCGGCGCGGCGCTGGGGCTTGATTCGGCGACGCTGACGCCGCTGATCAAGCGCATGGAGGCAGGCGGGCTGGTGACGCGCCGGCGCGATGCCGCCGACGAACGGCGGGTGCTGGTCCAGCCGACCGCGAAGGGCGAGGCGCTGCGGGCCAAGATGAAGGACGTGCAGGAAGGGCTAAGCTGCGGCATGCCGTTGGAGCGGGCCGAGCTGAAGGCTCTGCACGGCACGCTGACACGGCTGGTCGCCGGGCTGCGTGAGGCCACCGCCGATCAGGACTGATCGCCGCAAAGGCCGTCCACAAAACCGTTTCCGAAGAGCATTGGATTTGCGTATAGCGCGCGACGTCGCAGCGGACCGGCTTGCATGGCGCTTGCGGCAAGCTAAAGTCGGCGCCGGATTTTCTCAGGCCGCGAAATTGCAGCGCGGTCGCACCTTCGGAGATTTGTCATGACCAAGTCGAAATTGCTGCTGGCCGCCATGGTGGCCTGCCTTCTCGCGCCTGTCGCCGCGCTCGCCGACAATCTGCCCGACCTCGGCGGCAAGAAGGTCGTGGTGGTGACGGAAAACGCCTATCCGCCGCTGCAGTTCATCGACAAGAAGACCGGCAAGCAGATCGGCTGGGAATATGACGCGATGGACGAGATCGCCAAGCGGCTGAACTTCAAGGTCGAGTACCAGAACACCTCCTGGGACGCGATGATCCAGGCGGTTTCGGACAACCAGTGCAACATCGGCATGACCGGCATCACGATCAAGGACGACCGCAAGGAGAAGGTCGACTTCTCCGACCCCTATATGCGCTCGGAGCAGTTCATGCTGGTGCGCGGCGATGAAAGCCGCTTCACCGACGCCAAGAGCTTCGGCGCCTTCAAGGACGGTTTGATCGGCGCCCAGCCCGGCACCACGCCCTTCTACACCGCCGTCTACAGCGTGCTCGACGGCAACGAGCAGAACCCGCGCATCAAGCTGTTCGAGACCTTCGGCGCGACCGTGCAGGCGCTGAAGGCGGGCGACGTCGATGTCGTCTTGACCGACGGCACTGCCGGCAAGGGCTATGTCGATGCTTCCGAAGGCAAGCTGAAGCTGATCGGCGGCCCGCTCGGCACCGAGGATTTCGGCTTCATCTTCCCCAAGGGCTCGGACCTTGTGAAGCCGGTCAACGCCGCCATCGCCTCGCTCAAGGCCGACGGCACGTTCGACAAGCTCAACAAGAAGTGGTTCCTCGATTACAAGATGGGGCAGTAGCTCGTTTTGCTGCGCGCGGTGAGTTTGCAGGAAATCGCGCTGACATTGCGCCCAGTCCCCCCTCTCTGCCCTGCCGGGCCCGGCCCTTCGCTGTCGCTCCGGGCGTTCGTCGTTCGAAAAGCCAAGCAATTGGCTTTTCGTCCGCTACGCGGACCTCTCCTCACCCCCCTCAAGGGGGGAGATTGGACGTCGCGCCGGCTTTCGCCAACTATCGACGTCGCAGAGTCTGCGGAGCGGCTCAAACTGCTAATCTCCCCCCTTGAGGGGGAGATGGCCGGCAGGGCAGAGAGGGGGGACTGGGCGCCATCCTCTCGAGACTTCCTTTCCGGCGCCTTCTGATGCCGCCCGCAGCCTTATCCTCCAAACCCGAATTCCCCTGGTGGCTGGCCGCCGCGGCCGTCCTCGCACTGGCCGCTGCCCTCGCCATCGCGTCCAGCGATCTCTATGCCGAGGTCTTCGCCACCGTTGCCAAGGGCATCGGCATCACCATCTTCGTCACCGCGGTCGCCTTCGCGCTTGCCTCCGCGCTCGGACTTGGTATCGCGCTGATGGCGCTGTCGGGATCGCAGTGGCTGCGGCAGATCGCGCGCTTCTATGTCGAGATCATCCGCGGCGTGCCGATCCTGGTGCTGTTGTTCTGGATCGCCTTCGCCGGCGCGCCGGCCTTCGTCGCCGCCTGGAATGCGCTGACCGCGCCGCTGCAGAGCGCCGGCCTGATGGGCGAACTCCTGGTGCGCGATATCTCGCTGCTCTGGCGCGCCATCATGGCGTTGACCATCGGCTACTCGGCCTTCATCTCGGAGGTGTTCCGCGCCGGCATCCAGTCGGTCGAGAAAGGCCAGATCGAAGCCGCCAAGGCACTCGGGCTCAGCCGCGCGCAACGTTTCAGGCTGATCGTGTTTCCGCAGGCGATCCGCATGATCCTGCCGCCGCTCGGCAACGATTTCGTCGCCATGGTCAAGGATTCTTCCTTGGTCTCCGTGCTCGGCGTGGCCGACATCACTCAGATCGGCAAGGTCTATGCCGCCGGCTCGTTCCGATTCTTCGAAACCTATTCGATCGTCGCCTATATCTACCTCATCCTGACCGTCGGCCTGTCATTGGCGCTGCGGGCATTGGAGCAGCGGCTGCGTCGGCAACACGGGGAATAGCCGGCAGCAAAAGTCCGCGCTACGATCCCTCCGCTCATCATTGCGGAGGAGACGCCCCATGAATTTCGACAAGGCCAATGCGGCGCTGGATTCCGTCTATTCGGCTGACTCGCCCGAGGGGCTCGCCAACGCCTATGCCGACTGGGCCGCGACCTATGACAGCGAGACCGCTTCGCTGGGTTACCTTCTGCCGTTCCTGATCACCGCCTGGGTGGCGCGGCATGTGCCGGCGGGCGAAGGTCCGCTGCTCGACGCCGGCTGCGGCACGGGACTGTCGGGGCCGTCGCTGAAGGCGCTGGGCTATGGCGACATCGCCGGCCTCGACCTCTCCGATGACATGCTGAAGATCGCCGGCAGCCGCCAGGCCGGTGGCAAGCCGGCCTATGGCGAGCTGAAGAAGGCGATGCTCGGCGGCCCGCTGCCCTGGCCGGATCGGCATTTCCGCGCCTTCTTCTCGACCGGCGTCTTCACCATCGGCCACGCGCCGGCTTCCGGCCTGCACGAGCTGGTGCGCATCACGAAGGCCGGCGGCCACGCCATCTTCACCGTGCGCGACCAGGTGTTCGAGAGCGGCGGATTCCAGGGCGTGTTCGACGAACTGACGGAGGCGCAGAAATGGCGCCCGGTGGAGCAGAGCCCGTGGTTCCGCTGCTATGCGATCGGTGATCCGGCAGCGCTGGTGAAGACCTTTGTGTTCGAGGTGATGTGAATAGGCTGGCGCCAGTTCCTCGCCCCCGCGAAGGCGGGGGAGAGGTGGCCCGGCGAAGCCGGGACGGAGAGGGGGGCGACCTCCGCGACACAAGAGCCGCTGCAAGACAAGGCGCAAGACCGAGGGGCTTCGAGGCGGTAGGAGGCTTTAAAAACTCCAGGCACCGCCGCACGCCCCTCTCCGTCCCGGCTTCGCCGGGCCACCTCTCCCCACTTCGTGGGGCGAGGAACAGGTTCCGCCGCAATTGCCGAAAAGCCAAAACATTGCTATCTACGCCGCCATGGAAAAGCTTTTCAGCGATCCGGCCTACAAGGGTTTCGTGCTGCAGGACAGGAAGCGCCTGCCGTCGCGTTTCTCCGCGCGCGTTTGCGGCGCGCTGACCAGCCGACTTAACTGACCCGACCGATCGCAGTCGTCGCGCCGGATTGCCGGCGTGCTTTTCCCATTCTCATATCGACGGATTTACGCACATGAGCGCACCGCGCACCCTCTACGACAAGATCTTCGACGACCATGTCGTCGACCGCCAGGACGACGGCACCTGCCTGCTCTATATCGACCGCCACCTCGTGCATGAGGTCACCAGCCCGCAGGCCTTCGAAGGCCTGCGCATGTCGAACCGGAAGGTCCGGCATCCGGAAAAGACGCTGGCCGTGGTCGACCACAACGTGTCGACTTCGCCGGAGCGCAAGTTCGGCATCAAGAACGAGGAAAGCCGCATCCAGGTCGAGGCGCTGGCCAAGAACGCCAAGGACTTCGGCATCGAATATTATTCCGAGAACGACGTCCGCCAGGGCATCGTCCACATCATCGGGCCCGAGCAGGGCTTCACCCTGCCCGGAATGACCATCGTGTGCGGCGACAGCCACACGTCGACGCATGGCGCCTTCGGCGCGCTCGCGCATGGCATCGGTACGTCGGAGGTCGAGCATGTGCTCGCCACCCAGACGCTGATCCAGCGCAAGGCCAAGAATATGCTCGTGCGCGTCGACGGCCAGCTGCCTGAAGGCGTCACCGCCAAGGACATCATCCTCGCCATCATCGGCGAGATCGGCACGGCCGGCGGCACCGGCTATGTCATCGAATATGCGGGCGAAGCGATCCGCTCGCTGTCGATGGAAGGCCGCATGACGATCTGCAACATGTCGATCGAGGCGGGCGCGCGCGCCGGCCTGATCGCGCCGGACGAGACGACCTTCGCCTATGTCAAGGACAAGCCGCGCGCGCCCAAGGGCGCGGCGTGGGATGCGGCGCTTGCCTACTGGAAGACGCTCAAGTCGGATGAAGGCGCGCATTTCGACAAGGTGATCGTGCTCGACGCGGCGAAGCTGCCGCCGATCGTCTCCTGGGGCTCCTCGCCGGAAGACGTCGTCTCGGTGCAGGGCATCGTGCCGAACCCCGAAGACATCACGGACGAGAACAAGCGTTCCTCCAAGCATCGGGCACTGGAATATATGGGCCTGACGCCAGGGACCAAGATCACCGACATCGCGCTCGACCGCGTCTTCATCGGTTCCTGCACCAATGGCCGCATCGAGGACCTTCGCGCCGCAGCCAAGGTGGTCGAGGGCAAGAAGGTCAATCCGCGCGTAAACGCCATGATCGTGCCGGGCTCCGGCCTGGTCAAGGAACAGGCCGAGGCCGAAGGCCTCGACAAGATCTTCGTTGCCGCCGGCTTCGACTGGCGCGAGCCGGGCTGCTCGATGTGCCTGGCCATGAACGACGACCGGCTGAAGCCGCATGAGCGCTGCGCCTCGACCTCGAACCGCAACTTCGAGGGCCGACAGGGCTTCAAGGGCCGCACCCATCTGGTGTCGCCGGCCATGGCGGCCGCCGCCGCGATCGCCGGCCATTTCGTCGACATTCGCGATTGGAAGTAACCACCGGCTACGACCCCAACAAAGGCCCGGGCAGGACGTCCGGGCCTTTGCTTTCAGCGATCTACCTGCGGACGATCTCGTGAAACTCCTCGCGCCGGCCGGGTTCGTCGGCGGCGACGACTAGGGCCAGCTGGCGCTCGTCGAAGATCTTGAACCATTCGTCCCATTCGACCAACTCGTAGCCGCCGGCATTGGGCGGGCGTTCCGGCCGGTCCTCGTCCTCATAGGCCTGCTGGTCAAAAACCAGGCGCAGCATGGCTTGCGTGCCAGGCTCCGGCGATACGTCGACAATGGCCGGAAAGCCGGCCCGCGCCGCCGCCCAGGAGCGGATTTCATCGTGATCGGTCAAAGTGATCGTGTCGGCCATCGCAATCGTCTCCTGTCTGGCGTCTCCAGTCTGGCCGGACAACGCCGCTCCGGCAAGCCCGGTTCCCCATGGTTTCGCGGCGTATTTATCGAGAGCGCTTAACCGCTTGTTTGGGCTTAAGTCCTAACATCTCCCCTTGGGTAAGTTGGGGAAAGTCGCAGTCCTTTGGACACCGGTCTGCTCATAGCGCTGCTCAATCCGACGATAGCGCTGGCGCTCGGCGCTGCGTTCCTCGTGCTGTGGTGCTATCAGCGCCATCGGCCCTACCTAGCGGTCCTGGCGGCAAGCTATGCTCTCGCCGCTGGCGGGTTCCTGTTCCAGCACTTCACCTTCCCGGTCGGGCTGGCGCCGTCCAAGTTCCTCTCCAATCTGTGCTTCTGCCTTGCCGGGTCCTGTCTGGTCGGCGCCATCGTCGCGCGCCACGGCCGGCCCGTGCCTTATGCCGGGATCGGCGTGCTGGCGGGAAGCGGCATGGCCGCATTCAGCTGGTTCCTATTCGTTCAGCCGGACCTGACATGGCGCATCCTCGTCGTCAATTTCGCCCTTGGCGGCATCAGCCTTCTGGCCGCCGCCGAACTGCGCGTGGTGCGCGGCAATGGTCCGACGGAAAAAATGCTGTTCGTGCTGGCGTTGCTTTCCGGGCTGAACTTCTTCGTGCGGACGCTGGCCATCATCATCGCGAATGGACCGTTCAAGAGCTATGACGAGCTCTATGCCTCGTCCTACTGGACGACGGCGCTGCTGCTGCACGCGCTGCTGTCGCTGCTGATCGCGCTTTGCCTGTTCACCGCGGCGGCGCTCGACGTGGTGCGGGCGCTGAAGGCGGAGACCCATACCGATCCGCTCTCCGGCATCCTCAACCGCCGCGGCTTCGAGGAGCGGGCGACCCAGCTGCTCGATCAGTGCGGCAAGGCCGGCCTTCCCGTCGCCCTGGTGCTGGCCGACCTCGATCATTTCAAGGCGCTGAACGATCGGCACGGGCACGAGGCCGGCGACCGGGTGATCGCCGACTTCGCCGCCAAGCTGCGTTCCGCCACCGGCGCGCGCGGAGCCGCCGGCCGCATCGGCGGCGAAGAATTCGCCGTGCTTCTGCCGCTCAGCGATCTGGGGGCGGCAAGGCTGTTCGCCGAGGCGATCCGTAGCTTCTATTCGGCCGGCACGATCGACGGCCTGCCGCCCGGCGCCAGGGTGACCGCCAGCTTCGGCGTCGCCGCCCGCTCTGGCGGGGAAGGGCTGATGCCCTTGATGCGGCGCGCCGACGAGGCGCTCTACAAGGCCAAGAAGAACGGCCGCGACAGCGTGCGGCTCTCTTACGAGAGGCCGGAAACGACATTCGTCGCAGAGCCGCTCGCGGTCGGGTGAGACGGGTGGACACCCGCGCCTTCGTCATCCACGGGCGGAGCGACGCGAAGCGGAGCGCAGACCCGAGGATCCATTCCGTGACCGCCGCCGAAGAATGCAGCGGGGCAGAATTCTGCATCGTGAGCGGCTCTCGAAAGCAACGGAATGGATCCTCGGGTCTGCGCGCGTCGCTTCGCTCCTTGCTTCGCCCGTGGATGACGATCGGAGGGATGGCTCGGCCAATCGCGGAACCAGGGATTGCCATTTACCTCTACGTCGCGTTCCAAATGCTCTGACGACCGGACGGGTTTTTAGCTAATCGCAAAGGTCCGCGCTCCTTCCGCCATACCACGCGTTAACGTGATTTTCGCCGCTCGATGATAGCCCTCGGTCAAGGAGCAGACATGGGCAGCGCCGACTTCATATTGATGATCAACCTCGCCGTCGCCGGGCTGCTGGCGGCGGCGTTCATGGCGATTGCCGTGTATGGCACCGGGCGCGCGTCGGCGCGTTGGCTTGCCTTCAGCTACCTGCTCGGCATGGCTTATTTCGGCATTGAATTCAGCATCCCCTCCTTCTCGGACGCCCGGTCGCCGGTCGTTGCCGCCTTTGCCGTGTTCCTCGGCGCGACCATCGCTTTCAATGGCGGGTTGGCCCATAAATACGGCGTGCGGCCGCCATGGGCGCCGATGCTGTGCTTCCTGGTCGTCGCGTCGGCCGCCGTCTATCTGGTGCAGGACCTGCCGCGCCAGTCGCTGGCGCGGATGATGGCCTACCAGCTTCCTTATGCCGCCATGCAGTTCGCGGCGCTCGGCATCGTGCTGTCCTCCCGGCAGAGGCTTGCATGGCTGGACCATGTGCTCGCGCTGGTGCTTGGCGCCAGCGCCGTGCAATTCGCCTCCAAGCCATTCATCGCCGGCGCGCTGGGTGGCTGGGGCGCCAATCCGCAGGCCTATGTGCAGACGGCTTACGCGCTGGTGTCGCA
>NZ_RZSA01000340.1:0-6136 GCF_003998075.1 Mesorhizobium sp. M2A.F.Ca.ET.037.01.1.1
CATTGGTATTTCAACGCCGGCGACGATGACGCCGGGCAGGCTCAACCGGCGGCGCCGGCGAAGGATGAGCCGAAGGAGGCCGTCGCGGCCGAAGGCCTGCGGCCGGGTGTTGGCGAGACGGCCGCGCGCGAAACCGTCATGCCATCTCGGCCAGCCCTGCCCCGCGGCATCGACCGTTCGGCGCCACCCTTGCGCTTCGTCTGGCGCACCGACGCCGACGGCAAATTCAGCGCGTTGTCGCCCGAATTCGCAGACATCGTCGGCCAGCCCGCCGCCGATGTGATCGGCCGCCGCTTCAAGGACGTCGCCACCATCTTCGGTCTCGACACCTCGGGCGAGATCGCCGGTCTGCTCGAGCGGCGCGACACTTGGTCAGGCCGATCGGTGCTGTGGCCGGTGGCCGGAACCGATCTGAAGATACCGGTCGATCTGGCGGCGCTGCCCGTCTATGGCCGCAGCCGCGCCTTCGAGGGTTTTCGCGGCTTTGGCGTCGCACGCGCGGCCGACGCCGTGGTCGATCCCGAAGCGCTCGGCATGGCGCTGGTGCCTAATGCCGCGCCTGCCGGGAGCGAGCCGTCGGTCGAGCAGCCAGCCGCGGAGCAGGCGCAGCCGGAACAGCCAAAGCCCGCAGATCCGTTCCAGGGCGAAGTGCCGGCGCTGAGCATCGTGCCGAAGCCGGAGCGGCGCTTCGCCGACAAGGTGATAAGGCTGGCCGAGCACCGCCAGCCGGTCAACGACAAGCAGCCGGGGAGCGACACGCCCGCAAGTCAGAAGAGCCTGTCGATCCTTGAGCGCAGCGCCTTCCGCGAGATTGGCGAGCGGCTGCGCAAGGACAATTCCCTGCCCGCCGAGCCGGGCGCCGCCGAAGCCGGCAAGCAGACCGATGCGGTTGTTGCCGGCAAGGACGAGGCAACAGCGAAAGAGCCCGCCGTCGCAACGAAGGCCGAGGCCAACCAGCCAACGACGCTTGAAGAGGCGGCGCACGAGAACCCCGCGCTGGAGGCGACGCCGGCACCGGAAGCCTCGGAAACCTCCGACGCGAAGGCTGATGCGGAGACTGCTGAAGCACAGACCGAGGCGGAAGACCAGGAAGACCTGGCGAGGCTCGACGGTATCGATGACGCCGCCGCGACGAGCGACGCCGGCAAGACGGTGACGCCGGCCGCTTCCGGCTCGCTGCTCAGCTACGCAGGTGGTGAGAAGTCCAGGGAAGAAGCCGGCGTCGAACCTGCTTCCGAGGACAGCCGGGCAGCGGCCACCCGGCAGGCGGCCGAGCGTGCCGATTCTGAGGCGCGGCAGCCGGTCGAACGGCCAGTGACCGAGCTGGTCGCCGAAAAGCCGGCGCGCGATGCGACGGCGGATGATGACAGCATGACCGCCGACGATTTCCGCGATGCGCAAGACAGCGAGGATTGGGCCGGCTCCGACGCCGACGCGGCGACGGCCGCGGAAGAACCCGTAACGCCGGCGCGGCCACGCCTGGACGTGCCGCCACTCAAGCTCGCAGGCTTTGTGCCCTCCGCTTTTTCGACCGGAGAGGAAGCCAAGGCGCCCGATACGTCCATCCTCGCCAGGCTGCCGGTGCCGCTGCTGATCCATTCGGGTGACGAGCTCCATTACGCCAATGACGCCTTCCTCGAACTCACCGGCTACGATGCGCTGGACGACCTCGCGGATGCGGGGGGCCTGGGCGCGTTGTTTGCCGATCCCTATGCCGAGGATGCCGGCGCGGACGAAAGCGACCACTCGCTTAAGCTCAAGAGCCGCCAGGGCCTGGAATTTCCAATCGAAGCCCTGCTTCGCTCGGTGCCATGGCGGGGCGGCAAGGCGCTCATGCTGGTGGTGCGGCGTTCCGGCGAGGACGATGCCGCGCATTTCACCGCCGCCAATGACGAGCCGGCGCTGCAGCCGGATGTTCCGGAATTGAAATCGCGCATCGCCGAGATGCGCACCATCATCGACACCGCCACGGATGGCGTCGTACTGATCGGCCGCGACGGCAACATCCGCTCGATCAGCCGGCCGGCGGAAGCCCTTTTCGGCTTCGACAGCGACGAGGTCGCCGGCAAGCCCTTTGCCTCGCTGTTCGCTATCGAAAGCCAGCGCGCGGCGCGCGACTATCTCGCGGGCCTTTCGGAGCCGGGCGTGGCGAGCGTCTTGAATGACGGCCGCGAGGTCATCGGCCGCGAGGCGCAGGGACGTTTCATCCCGCTGTTCATGACCATCGGCAGGCTGCCGAACGACAGCGGCTTCTGCGCCGTGGTGCGCGACATCACGCAATGGAAGCGGGCCGAGGAAGACCTGACCCAGGCACGCGCGGTTGCCGAGCGCGCGTCCTCGCAGAAGACGGATTTCCTGGCCCGCATCAGCCATGAGATCCGCACGCCGCTCAACGCCATCATCGGCTTTTCCGAGCTGATGGTGGACGAGAAATTCGGCCCGATCGCCAATGACCGCTATCGCGACTATCTGCGCGACATCAACCGGTCAGGCAATCACGTGCTCGACCTCGTCAACGACCTGCTCGACATCTCGAAGATCGAGGCCGGGCAGCAGGAGATGGACTACGAGGCGGTGTCGCTCAACGACACGCTGGCCGAGACGGTGGCGATGATGCAGCCGCAAGCCAATCGAGAGCGCGTCATCATCCGCTCCAGCTTCGCCTCGCGGCTGCCGGAAGTGGTGGCGGATTTGCGAAGCGTGCGCCAGATCGCCCTCAACATCCTGTCCAACGCCATCCGCTACACCCAGGCCGGCGGCCAGGTGATCGTCTCGACCGCGTACGAAGCCTCAGGCGATGTCGTCATGCGCGTGCGCGATACCGGCATCGGCATGACCCCGGCCGAGATCGAGCAGGCGCTGAAGCCGTTCAAGCAGATCAATGCGCTGAAGCGCGGACGCGGCGACGGCACTGGCCTCGGCCTGCCCCTCACCAAGGCCATGGTGGAGGCGAACCGAGCCCGCTTCGCCATCACCTCGACGCCGGGCGAAGGAACGCTGGTCGAGGTCGTCTTCCCCTCGACCCGCGTGCTTGCCGAATAAGATCGTCCTCGGTTCCAGCCAAAGAAAAAGGCGTCCGGGAGGACGCCTTGAGAAATGGGATGCTGTCACAACGGGGGCTTGAGCTGAACCTCAGGGGACGAGGAACGGGATTTCTCCCTCAAGTTACACGCGACTATCGGGGTCGTCCCTTAACAAGTCCTTACCGGACCTCAGAAAAGTTTACGAATGTGTACCACCCGTGAAATCTAGGTAAATTCGCCGTACCGATTTCGTTAACCATGCCATCCGTCAACCCGCCAGCTGCGGCAGGTCGCGGAACAGCTCCAGCGCTTCCGGGTTTGCAAGCGCTTCCTTGTTCTTCACGGCACGGCCGTGAACCACGTCGCGCACCGCGAGTTCGGTGATCTTGCCGGACTTGGTGCGCGGGATGTCGGTGACGGCGACGATCCTGGCCGGCACGTGACGCGGGCTGGCGCCGGTGCGGATCCTGGCGCGGATGCGCTTTTCCAGATCCTCGTCCAGGGTCACGCCGGCGGCCAGCCGCGCGAACAGCACGACACGGACATCATTGTCGAAATCCTGGCCGATGCAGAGCGCCTCGAGGATTTCCGGCATCTGTTCGACCTGGTTGTAGATCTCGGCCGTGCCGATCCGGACCCCGCCCGGATTGAGCGTCGCATCCGAACGGCCATGGATGATCATGCCGCCATGCGCCGTCCATTCGGCGAAGTCGCCATGGCACCAGACATTGTCGAAACGCTCGAAATAGGCGGCGTGATACTTCTTGCCCTCGGGGTCGTTCCAGAAGCCGATCGGCATCGACGGGAAGGCCTTGGTGCAGACGAGCTCGCCCTTCTCCTGCCGGATCGGCTTGCCGTCGTCGTCCCAGACGTCGACCGCCAGGCCGAGACCAGGTCCCTGGATTTCCCCGATCCAGACAGGCTCGGTGGGAACGCCGAGCACGAAACAGGACACGATGTCGGTGCCTCCCGAGATCGAGGCCAGATGCACGTCCTTCTTGATGCCGTCATAGACGAAGCGGAAATCCTCCGGCGACAGCGGCGAGCCGGTGGAGGAGACGGTGCGCACGCTGGACAGATCGTGGGTCGCGATCGGCTTGAGCCCTGCCTTGCGAACGGAATCGATGAACTTCGCCGAGGTGCCGAAATAGGTCATCTGCTCGGCATCGGCGAAATCGAACAGCACATTGCCGTCGGGGTAGAAAGGCGAGCCGTCATAGAGCAAAAGCGTCGCGCCGGAAGCGAGGCCCGAGACCAGCCAGTTCCACATCATCCAGCCGCAGGTGGTGAAATAGAACAGACGGTCGCCGTCGAGCAGGCCGGCATGCAGGCGATGCTCCTTGACATGCTGGATCAGCGTGCCGCCGGCCGAATGCACGATGCATTTCGGGATGCCGGTCGTACCCGAGGAAAACAGGATATAGAGCGGATGCGCGAAAGGCAGCCGCTCGAAGCTGACGGTCTTTGCGGCGAATGGCGAGAGCGCTTCTTCGAGCGCGGTCGCCCCGTCGATGGTGGCGGCGACGTCGGCCGAGGTGCCGAGATAATCGACGATCAGCACCTTGCGCAGCGTGGTGAGCTTGGCCACCACGGCGCGCACCTTGTCGGCCACCTCGATCGCCTTGCCGTTGTACCAATAGCCGTCCGGCGCGATGAAGACGACCGGTTCGATCTGGCCGAAGCGGTCGAGCACGCCCTGCTCGCCGAAATCGGGAGAGCAGGACGACCATACCGCGCCGATCGAGCTCGCCGCCAGCATCGCGGCGATGGTGTCTGGCATGTTCGGCATCATGGCGGCGATGCGGTCGCCGGCCTTGACGCCGAGCGACAGGAAAAGCTGCTGCAGCCGCGAGGTCAGCGCGTGAAGCTCGTTCCAGGATAGCCGGCGCTCGACCTTGTCCTCGC
Organism: Mesorhizobium sp. M2A.F.Ca.ET.037.01.1.1; assembly: GCF_003998075.1. Taxonomy (NCBI): domain Bacteria; kingdom Pseudomonadati; phylum Pseudomonadota; class Alphaproteobacteria; order Hyphomicrobiales; family Phyllobacteriaceae; genus Mesorhizobium; species Mesorhizobium sp. M2A.F.Ca.ET.037.01.1.1. The sequence goes on from NZ_RZSA01000340.1 coordinate 4,929, forward strand.
CGCGAAAGACGATGGCAGGACCGCCGCCGGTCTTCTGCAAAAGGTTCTCGGCAAAGTTCAACTTGGCGTCAGGAAAGAAAGCCGCGCCGGGCATCCGCTCGCCGTCGATGAGGCCCCGCTCGCCTCTGTCGCCGACAAGCCCGCAGAAATCCCAGACCAGGCTCCAGAAAGCTTCTCGATGCTCGATCGACCAGCGGTGAAGTTCCGCGTAGCTGGAGAAAGCCTCCCCGACCTTCGCTGCCGCGGCCTTCATGAACGCGGTTAACGGCGCTGCGTCGATCCGCTCCTGCGTCGGGGTCCACAAAGGTGTGTCGGCGGCCATGATCGCTCCTCCCAAAGCGCGTCGCGAACGAGCCAGTTAAGCTCAACATCGCCTATGCCATCGTTCCAAAAACGGCGCGCAACCGTGGACCGGGGTCGTACGGTTCGCTTATGCATATTGCAGCGCAGCAGAGCAAGATTTTGTTCGCGCGACCCATGGCTGTCCCTGCGCAAATGCCATCGCAAGGCCATAAAGACTTGAAAAGCGTCGGCGCTCGGTTACACCGTCGGGCGATTTTGTCGGCAATAGAAGCATACGGGGCGAAATGCCATCATCTTTGATCCGGCGCGGGGTGTGGGCGATCGGCGTTGCCGTGCTCGTCATCGCGCTCGCGGTCGCGGCGCTGCCGCTGATTGCCTCGACCCGCATCGTGCGCGACCGCATCGCCTGGGAATTGAGCGCCTGGAGCGGCTTCAGGGTCACGATCGACGGCTCGCCGCGCATCGAGGTTTGGCCGAAGTTTCGGGCCATCCTCAGCGACGTGACCCTGTCGCAATGGACAGAGACCGACGCGCCGCCGGTGGTCGAGGCCGATCGCGTGGAGGTCGATCTCTCAGCCATGGCCGCCTTGCAGGGCGACGTCGCCTTCTCGACCGCAAGGCTGGTGCGCCCGACGATCAGGGTGCAGCGCATGGCGAACGGCTTCTATCTGCCACCGCTTCCGACCGGCGGGCGCATCACGCGCTCGATCGATACCGCGCGCGGTGTGGTCGCGGCCAACCCGCAGAAGCCAGACCTCGGCAGATTGCCTTCCGATCCGTTCGGCACCGTCGAGTTCCGCGATGGCCGCGTCGTGACGACGGCCGACGGCAAGGACACCGAAATCCTGAGCAGCCTGAGCGGCCAGGTGAACTGGGAGGCGATGAACAGCGATGCATCGCTGGCG
>NZ_RZSA01000341.1:0-6132 GCF_003998075.1 Mesorhizobium sp. M2A.F.Ca.ET.037.01.1.1
CTGATTGGCCATCCGTTTAGCCGGCACATGAGCGCGGCGCCAGAACTTCTGGGCTCTTGGCGCGACAGACCGCGAGCCGAATTTGCCATCGTCGATGAAGGCCCGGGCCTCTCCGGCAGCTCCCTTTATGCCGTCATTGTCTGGCTGCGCCGGCAGGGCATCGACCAGGAGCGCATTCATCTCTTCCCGAGCCATCGCGGCGGGCCGGGCGCGCAGGCTGATGCCGAGACCGTCGCTGCCTTGTCGCAGTGCCAAAGCCATGTCGCGGACTTCGAAGATGTCTTTGACGGCGCGGTTGCCCCCGGGCTACGGGACTGGATAGGACATCTGCTCGGCAAGGCCGATGTTGAGCTTCAGGAAATCTCCGGCGGCGCGTGGCGGGAACATCTATCTGCGCCGGCAGACGCCTGGCCGCCTGCATTCCCGGCATTCGAGCGGCGCAAATTCATCGCTTCGGCCGGCGGCGAACGCTGGCTGATCAAGTTCGCGGGCCTTGGCGAGACAGGACAGCGCAAGCTTGGTACGGCCAAGGTACTCCACGAAGCTGGCTTTGGCGCTCAGCCTGCCGGACTCTGCCACGGTTTTCTGGTCGAGCGCTGGATCGATGCCGACAGGCTGGACCGGGAAGGGCCGGCAAGGGATCTGCTGATCGATTGGCTTGGGCGTTACCTCGGCTGGCGCGCCGCCAAGCTGCAGACCGACGAGACAGGCGCGTCGCTGGACCAGCTCGCAGGCATGTCGGTGCAAAACTGCGAGGAAGCGCTGGGGGAGAGGTTCGCGCACGCCTTGCAGAGCTGGTTTGCCGGCCAGCCGTCACCGGGTCCGACGCGCCGGGTCGAGATCGACGGACGGCTGCATGCGTGGGAATTTCTGGTCCGCCCGCACGGGAGCCTGCTCAAGACAGATGCGTTCGATCATTGCCGATCGCACGATCTTATCGGCTGCCAGGGCATAGAATGGGACATCGCCGGGGCAAGGGTCGAACATGACCTGTCCGCCGCCGAGCTTTCGAAGCTCGTGGGCTGCATCGAGCAGGCGACATTGATCGACAGAGCTTTGGTCGACTATTTGGAGCCCTGCTATCTCGCGTTTCAGCTTGGCCTCTGGACGATTGCAGGGCAGTCGACTGACGAGGAAGAGCGGATGCGGTCGACGCGCGCAGTTGAACGTTACAAAGACGGACTTGTCCGGCTTCTGGTCTGTTGAAAGCCAAGCCCGCTGGGTCAGTCGAGCCTGCGCAGCATATCGGCTTCCTGCTCCAGGATGCTTGCCACTTCTTCCCGTCGCAGATGCGTCATCATCAGGCTGACGCAACACTCGAGATAGGTGATGGAAGCTCTTCGCAGGAACGCGGCGGTTTCCGCCGCCGCCATCTGGTCGATGTCGTTGACTGATCGCTTCGGCTTCACAGCTCGTCCTCCATCGCGGTTGTCATGCCCAACCGCGATGTCGGGTGGTTGTTCCGCCCCGGTGAAAAGATGCCGCTGCTTTAGAGCTGCAGGTTCTGCAGCTTTCCCCCACCCGCCCTGTCGATTGCAGTGACGGGCGCGATCGCCAGATCGTCCACCCCTGAAAAGTAGACGATCGTCTGCAGCAGGCCTTGCCTGAGAGGCACCTCGGGCGACCAGCCGAGAAGCGCCTTTGCGCGGCCTATGTCGGGGCGCCGGCGGCGCGGGTCGTCCTCAGGCAGAGGCAGGAATTTCACGGGCGATCTGGTGCCGGTCAGCTCGCGCACCAGTCTTGCCAGCTCAAGGATCGAAAACTCCCCGGGATTGCCGAGATTGACTGGCTGGCGTGGATTGGGGTCGACATCCATCAGGCGGCGCAAGCCCTCGACCAGATCGGTGACATAGCAGAAGGAGCGGGTCTGCCGGCCATCGCCGAAGATCGTCAGCGGCCGCTTCTCGATCGCCTGCATGACCAGATTGGAGACGATACGGCCGTCGGCGGGGTCCATCCTCGGCCCATAGGTGTTGAAGATGCGCGCGACGCGAATATCCGCCATCTCGGCGCGCTGATAATCGAAGCAGAGCGTTTCGGCGGCGCGCTTGCCCTCGTCGTAACAGGCTCGCGGTCCGGTGCAGTTGACGTGGCCGACATAGTCCTCGCGCTGCGGATGCTGTTCCGGATCGCCATAGACTTCGCTGGTCGATGCTTGCAGGAAGCGGGCGCCGCTGCCGGCGGCGAGCTCCAAAAGGTTGAGAGTCCCGATCACACAGGTCCGCGTCGTGTGGATCGGGTCGGCCTGATAGCGAGGCGGCGATGCCGCGCAGGCCAGGTTAAAAACGCGATCGACAGGTTCACCGAGTTCCAGAGGGGTGCAAACGTCCTGCTCGATCAGTCGAAAGCGCGCCTGGCCAACCAGCGAACTGATATTCTCCATTCTGCCGGTGAGGAAATTGTCGACGCAGATCACGCGATAGCCGTCATGCAGCAGCGCCTCGCATAAATGCGAACCGAGGAAACCGGCACCGCCGGCAACAAGCGCGGTCCTTCTTTGTTCAGCCCTTTTAGATCGCCGCATATCGATGGTCTCCTGTCTGCCGCTCATGCCGCACTTTCGACGTCAAGATCGACCGCCGGACGCATCCCCACAGACGGCGTCAGCGCCGAAACGAATTCACGTGCCCTTGCCATGGCGGTATGTCTTGAAAGCACCGCCTCGCGCGCCCGTCTGGCCATGTCGAGCCTTGCCCGCTCGGATTTGGCGCTGAGGATCTCCTCGACATCTGCGGCAAAAGCTGCCGTCTCGATCGCCGGTCCCAGGAAGAAATCGTCGAGCCCGGGCCAGCGGTCGCTTATGATCGGCGTGCCGCAGGCAGCGGCTTCGAAAAGCCGCACGCTGGGCGACCATCCGGCCGCGATCATCGACGCCCGCGTAAGGTTCAGCGTATAGCGCTGGCGGCTGTAGAAGGCGGCATGTCCAGAAGGCGGCAGGTGCTCGATCCGCTCGACATTGTCCGGCCAGGCGATATCGGAGGGATATTGCGAGCCGGCGACGACGAAGCGGCGGTCGGGCAGGCGTCGCGCAGGCTCCAGAAGCAGCGCTTCCAATGAGGGCTGGCGATCGGCGCTGTAGGTGCCAAGATAGCCAAGGTCCCATTCGATGGCGTGTCTGGTGCGACGATGTCGCGTCGGATCGACGGAGCAGTAGAGCGCCTCCGCCCGGCGCGCGCCGAACTCGGACTCCAGCCGCTCCAGCGTCGGTCCGCCGGTGAAGGAGAAGTAGACGTCGAAATAGGGAATCTGCCTGCGGGCAAGATAGTCGCAATCGTCATCGGCAACCCGCGCCAGCGTCACCGGTGTGTCGATGTCATAAAAGCAGAACTGCCCCGTGCAGAGCGAAGCAAGATCGTCGATGATCACCCTGCCTTCCGGCACGAAGGAGCCTATCACCACTGCATCGGCGCGCTGCAGCTCCCGCCGGTGGTTTCGGCGCAGCTCCGAGACTGTCTCGTAGTAGCGCAAGTCGCAGAAATCGGGATCGCGCAGGTCCCGATGATGCGCGTACCAGGAGACGTCGCGTTCGAGGAAGGTGACGCGATGGCCGAGATCGTTGAGCGCGCGCAGCAATCCGCGGAAAGTCGTCGCATGGCCGTTGCCCCAGGACGAAGACAGGGAGAGCCCAAGGAAAACGATGTCGAGCGGTTTCGTCATTCCGCAGCCTCCATTGCGCGGCGCTCGAAATGCGCCTTGAAGATGTCGTCCACCAGCCGAGCCCTCAGCGTGTAGGTATGCTCGGCCCGAACGCGCCGCAGCGCTGCCGCGCCGATCGCCTCCGCCCGCTGTGGCGTCAGCGTGCGCATGATCTCGGCGACATCGGCCCCGTCGCGGGCGACCAGGATCTCTTCGCCGGGGGTCAGGAAAAATTCGATGCCGAGCCAGGCGTCGGTCAGAAGGCACGCGCCGGCCCCCGCCGCCTCGAAGACACGGGTCGCGGGCGAAAACCCGTTGGCCGCCATGCTGTCGCGGCTGATGTTGAGCACGGCCTTCGGCGTGACGTTGAAGGCGTTGTGATCGTTGGTGCCGACATGCCCCAGCCATGAGACATTCGGGGGCAGGGACTTGTCGTCCCAGCCGGAACCGCCCAGCAGGAAGCGCTGGCTGCCGAGCCTGCGGGCCGGGTCGAGGAAGAAGGCGTCGACGCGCGCCTCACGGTCGGGCAGCCGATTGCCGAGGAAGGCCAGGTCGCAGGCAAAGCGCGGATTTGCGGCGACCGGATGATGCGTCTCAGGATCGAGCGCGTTGTAGATCGGCACGCATTCCGCGGCGCCGAGCGCACGATAATCCCAGACGACCGGGTCGCCGCCGCCGTAAGTCAGCACGATGCCGATCCTCTTCAGTGCCTCATGCAACGGGTGTTCGGCGTCGTTGCGCAACTCGCTCAGGGTCGCCGGCGCGTCGACATCCCAGAAAACGGTCAGCGCGTCCGGGCGGGCATTGTCGAGGACTGCCCGCAGCAGCGCATCGTCTTCGAAGCCGACGCCGCTTGCCTTGACGACAACGTCTGCCTGCGCGGCGCGCGAGGCGACCTGCATCAGCGCATGCGGAGTCGGCTCGTAGACCACGACGCTGCACCAGTCCGGAGCTTCGATGTCGCGATGCTTCTGCCGGTCGTAGACGTCGGGCTCATAGAAGACGATGTCATAGCCGCTCTGCGACAGTGCCTTGAGCAGGCCGCGGTAATAGGTGGCGGCGCCGTTCCAGTAGGACGACAGAAGGCTCGATCCGTAAAAGGCAATCTTCATGCGGCCGCCTCCCTTGCAGGCTTGATTTCAGCCGCCGCGCGATTGCCGCATGCGGCGAGGATGTCGAACAGCTCGTCGCCGCGATGCCGGCATGTGTGCCGCGCCTGGATGGTCTCCAGGCCCGATGCGGCCAGCGCGTCCGCTAGCTGGCGATCGTTCAGCACGTCGCGGAGGTGGTCTCGCATCTCGGCGCCGTTTCGGGCGAAGAGGAAATCCGTTCCGGAGCGGAACAGGCCTTCGACATCCGACCATGGCGCAGACACAAGCGGAATGCCGCAGGCCAGCGCCTCGAACATGCGAATGGTGGGAATGCCCGGCAGGCTCTCCCGGTAGGGCCGGCGTGGGATGTGCATGGTGACGCGATGCCGGGCGAAGGCCTTCGGCACGTCGGCATTGGCGATCCAGCCTTCATAGCGCAAGCCGGTATCCGCGAGGGCCGTCAGCGCATCCGGCGGATAGCGCACGCCGTGCACGGTTCCCGACGGCGCGAGGGCGTGCGCGGGCTCGATCAGGAACTCGGCGATCTCGGCGCTGCGTTCGTCGTCGCCCCAATTGCCGATCCAGACGAGATCAGACTCACGGTCGATCTCGGGCAGCGGCTTGAACAGCCGTTCGTCCGCCGCCTCATGCCAGGTGAAGACCCGTCTGCCCCAGCCGGCACGAAGATAGCTCTCCCGCAGCACTTCGCCGAAGACCAGAACCCCGTCATAATGCTCGAGCTGAAGCACCGCGATCGCCTGCGTCGCCGATACGGCGCGATGATGGGTGTCATGGAACAGCAGCGTGAAATCGCCACCCCGGCCCCGAATGCGGCCGATGCGAGCGACGAGCTCAGGGTCAGTCCATTCATGAACGATGACGATATCTGCGCCGGCGAGCCAGGACTCATGCTGGAAACCCGCGTCGTAGGTCACCGCCATCAATTCCGGAAAATCCTTGCGGAAGCGCTCGACGGCGAAGGGGCCTTGCTGGGCGAGCAGGTTCGATCGGCTCCAGCCGTCGGCGGGCTCCAGCGCGATCACCTCATGGCCGCGCGCCACAAGCTCGCGCATGATGCCGCGCTGGAAGTGCGCGTTGCCGTGGTTCCAGTCGGAAACCGCCGAATGGGTGTAGAACAGAAAACGCATGGTCAACGCCCCGCTGCGGTCAGCGCCGCCCGATTGTAGATGTCGCGCATCATCCTCACTTGCTTGCCCAGCGAGAATTTGCGTGCCTGCCGCGCGGCGCGCCTGCCGAGCTTGCGCCGCAAGCTTTCGTCACGGGACAGGCTCTCGATGCAGCCGGCCAGCGCGTGTGGATCACGCGAGTTGAAGAACATGGCCGCGCCGTCCCAGATCTCGCGGTAGGTCGCGATATCGGCGAGCACCAGCGGCGTGGCCGAGAG
>NZ_RZSA01000342.1:0-6119 GCF_003998075.1 Mesorhizobium sp. M2A.F.Ca.ET.037.01.1.1
GGCATGGCGGCAACCGTCGCGAGCACAGCGCCGACGATGGCGAGGAACAGCGTCTGGCCGAGCGCCAGGCCGATCTCGTCCCAGCGCCAGACATCCGCGCCGCCGGCGAGCAGCCAGCGGCCGACAGTGACGAAGGGCACGCCGAGCGACAGCAGTGCGACACCGGCCGGCAAAAGCAGGCAAGGCAGGGCGGCGCGGCCGAGGCGGGCACGCTGCTGCTTGCGTGCGGCGCCGGAACCGACACGCGCATAGCGCTCCTCGCCACGTATCATCACCTCGAGGGCGAGCAGGAAAAGGCAGCAAGCCACAAGCACGGCGGCCAGCATGTTGGCAGCCGGGCCGTTGAAGGTCGACTGGAACTGGTCGACGATCGCGGTGGTGAAGGTGTCGAAGCGAATGAAGACATAGAGGCCATATTCGGCCAGAAGATGCAGGCCGACCAGCAGCGAGCCGCCGCAGATGGCAAGCCTCAACTGCGGCAGTACGACGCGCGCGAAAACCCGCCACGGGCCAAGGCCAAGCGCCGCCGCCGCATCCTCCAGCGCCGGGTCGAGACGGCGCAACGCGGCGGAGATCGGCAGATAGAGGAACGGGAAATAGGCGATGACGGAGACCAGCACGCCGGCCCAGAGCCCGTGCAGGCCAGGGACAAAGCTGATCCAGGCATAGGAGTGCACGAAAGCAGGGATGGCGAGCGGCGCCACCGACAGCCACGACCACAGCCGATTGCCCGGCAGGTCGCTGCGTTCGGTCAGCCAAGCCAGCGCCACCGACAGCGCGATGGCGATCGGCACGGTGACGATGACGAGGAGCACCGTGTTGATCAGCAACTCGCCGACGCGCGGGCGGAAGATCAGCGCCACCACCGTATCCCAGCCGGTCTGGATCGCGATCCAGACGATGAAGCCGAGAGGCAGCAGCGCGATGAGCGAGATCAAAGCCGCGGCGAGCGTGATCCACGACATGGCCCGGCGCTTCTTCATTCCGGCCGCCGGCAGCGCGGAAGCCGTGAGGTGGATCGCGGACGCCATCAGTCGGAATAGGCCGCCCGGAAGCGACGTGATGAACCGCGGCCGCGGCCGCAAACGCAGATGATCGTCATCGACGAGGCCATCTCCAAAACAAAAGCGCTCCCACGGAAGCGAGTTCCCGCGGGAGCACGGTCGCTTGCCCTTTTAGGACGAACGCGAACTAAAGCAAGCCGGCTTGCGTCATCAGGTCGATGACCTTCTTGGAATTCAGCGTCGCCGGATCGATTTTCGGCGCCTGCAAGTCGGCCAGCGGCACCAGCTTCGGGTTGGACTGGGCATCCTTGCCGACCGCATATTCATACGACGTGCCCGTTTTCAGCACGTCCTGGCCGCCCTTGCCTGTCACCCACTTCAGGAACGCCTGGGCTTCCTTCTGATGCTTGCTGGAGGCCAGCACGCCGCCGCCCGATACCGAAACGAAGGCGCCCGGGTCCTGGTTCTTGAAATAATGCAGGCCGACATTCTTGCTGTTCTCGCCGGTCTTGGCCTGATCGCCGAACCAGTAATAGTGGTAGATCACGCCGCCATCGATCTCGCCGACATTGACCGCCTTCATGACAGTGCTGTTGCCTTTGTAGGCCGTGAAATTCTCCTTCATCGCCTTCAGCCAGTCGGCGGTCGCGGCCTCGCCCTTCAGCTGGAGCAGGGCGCTGACGATGGCCTGGAAGTCGGCGCCCGACGGCGAGGCGGCCCAGCGGCCTTTCCAGCTCGGATCGGCGAGGTCCAGCAGCGACTTGGGGAGCTGGTCTTCCTTCAGCTTGTCCTTGTTGTAGGCAAAGACGGTGCTGCGGGCCGCGACGCCGACCCACTTGCCGCTCGACGGCTGGTATTCCTGGGGAACCTGGGCGAGGGTGTCGGCGTCGACCGGGGCGAACAGACCGGCCGCCTCGACCAGCGCCATGGCCGGCGAATTCTCGGTCAGGAAGACGTCGGCCGGCGAGGCCGCGCCCTCGGCGACGATCTGGTTGGAGAAATCGCTGTCTCCGCCATTGCGCAGCGTGACCTTGATGCCGGTCTCCTTAGTGAAGCCGGCAGCCCATTCCTTGGCGAGGCTCTCATGCTGGGCATTGTAGACGACGATGCCTTGATCCTCCGCCATGGCCGGGCCGGCGATCACGCCGAGCGCCATCGCAGCGCCGGCGAGCGTGGAAAGGGCATTCTTCATGGGGCATCGTCCTCAAATCTGGAGACAGGGGTCAGGCTCGGCTCACCTACCAATACCTGATTATTGTAGTCAAGATTGTGCCCCTGCTTCAATCCGTCGCCATGCCGCAAACTTTCGTGATTTTGCGGCAGTTTGGCTTGGACATTATTTCGCCGGCCACGTAACAAACCAGGGCCGAGACGCGAACTTCGGGGGTAAACTCTTGTGACCGGCAAGGACGAGGCAGAGCTCTCCGGGCTGCTCAGGGCCGCGATCGCGGGAGACGAAAGGGCTTATGCCAACTTTCTGCATCGCATCGCCGCCCTCGTTCGCGGCTTTGTCCGGCGCAAGATCGTTCAGGGCGGAGTCGACCCCGAGGATGTCGTGCAGGAAACCTTGCTTGCCATTCATGTGAAACGCCACACCTGGCGGCCGGATGCGCCGGTGCTGCCCTGGGTCTACGCGATCGCCCGCTTCAAGCTTATCGACGCGTTCCGCCGGCGAGGGCGCCGCATCGAGGTCGAGATCGACGAGATCGCCGAGACCTTCGCCGAGCCGGAGACGGAGACGGTCAGCCAGCGCGACATAAATCGGGCGCTCGAGGGACTGCCGCCGACGCAACGCTCGGTCGTCTCGTCAATTTCGGTCGACGGTCATTCGATCGGCGAGACCGCCGCCAAGCTCGGCGTCAGTGAAACGGCTGTGCGCGTGTCGCTGCATCGCGGCCTCGCCGCGATCGCTAAAAGATTCGGGCGACAGTGACATGAGGACAGAGGATCTGATCAAAGCGCTCGACGCGGATGCCGGCAAGAAGGCCATGCCGATGGGCAAGGCCTGGTGGCTGGCGGTCTCCGTTGCCGTGGCGATCGCGGCAGCCGTGTTCTTCACGACCATCGGGCCGCGTCCCGACATCATGCCGGCCATGCACACGATGCGCTTCATGTCGAAATTCGTGTTCACGCTGGTGCTTGCGGTCAGCGCCTTCGCGCTGATCCGCGCGCTGTCGGTGCCGGGCGCTTCGACAAGGCAGAAGATGGCCTGGATGCTCGCCGCGCCGCTTTTGGTCGTGCTGGCGGTGGTCCTGGAGCTTTTCGTCGTACCCCAGGCCGATTGGGGCAAGCGGCTCGTCGGCTCGAACATGATGATCTGCATGACTTTCATCCCGCTGATCGGCATCGGCCCGCTGGCGGTCTTCCTCGGCATGCTGCGCTACGGCGCGCCGACCAGGCCGGTGCTTGCTGGCGCGGTGGCCGGGCTGCTCGCGGGCGGGCTCGCGGCAACCTTCTACGCCGCGCATTGTTTCGACGATTCGCCGCTCTTCGTCGCCACCTGGTATACGATCGCCATCGCCTTCCTGACGCTGCTCGGGGCTATCGGCGGGCGGCTTTTCGTGCGCTGGTAGCCCGCCGGGGCTGTTTCGAAACAGTCCCTTAATCATGCCGGCAATTGTTTGCCGGTTAGCGGAGCGATCGCCATCATCTGCGCAACCATTCCTTAAAACCGATCCGCCAGGGTTGCGGCAACGTGCAGTTGCGTGTTGGGGTGGGTCGCATCGTGGCGTGGTTGAACTGGAAAGGGCTTCGTGCCGACAGGCACGCCGCGCAGGGTTTGCTCGCAATCGGCCTGGTTGCCGCCGCCGCATCGATCCTGCTGCCACGCCTCGAATTTGGCGCCGACGCGCTGAGGCTCTGCCTGCAGATTTCCATCGCCATCACAGCCGCGACGCTGTTTCTGTCGGCCATGTTCATCCAACGCATCGTCGACGATCGCCGGCAGATCGCCGAGAGCGAACAGCGCTTCCGCCGGGCCATGGAGGATTCGGCGATCGGCGTCGCCATTGTCGGGCTCGACGGGCGCATCGTTCAGGCCAATCCGGCCTTCGCCGACATGCTCGGCTATACCCGATCGGAAATCGAGGCGCTGACGTTCCTCCAGATCACCCATCCCGACGACCTGCAGATCGGCCGCGAGACGATGATGAGCCTGAAGGAAGGCAAGATCCACTCCTTCCATTTCGAGAAGCGGTATCTGCACAAGGACGGTACTCCGGTCTGGGCGCAGCTTGCGGGCTCGGTCATCCGCGAAGAGGGGACAGGCCGCCCGCTCTATCTGGTGTCGCAGATCGAGGACATCGACGCCCGCAAGCAGGCCGAGGCGCGCATCGCCGAGGCCGAGACCCGTTGGAATTTCGCGCTCACCAGCACCGGACAGGGAGTCTGGAGCCTCGATATGCGCAAGGGTGGCACAACCTATTCCGAAACCTGGGCGAAGATGCTGGGCTATGCCGCTGGCGAGCTCGACGGAGACCCGGACCGCTGGCTGACCATGATCCATCCCGACGATCAGGCACGCGTCGCCGAGGCGGATCGCGCGCACCTTGCCGGCGAGACGCCCTTTTTCGAAGCCGAGTTCCGGATGCGCCACAAGGACGGCCACTGGGTCTGGATCCTCGACCGTGGCAAGACGATCGAGCGCGACGCCGAGGGCCGGGTGATCCGCGCCATCGGCAGCCTGACCGATATCACGCAGCGCAAGGAGGCCGAGACGCGGCTGATGGTTTCGGCGGCGATGCTGGCCGACGAGAAGGAGCGTCTGAGGGTCACGCTGCAGTCGATCGGCGACGCGGTGATTTGCACCGATGCCGCCAACCGCATCACCTTCATGAACCCCGTCGCGGAAAAGCTCACCGGCGTTGACGTCTGCGAAGCCCTTGGAAAGGTGCTCGGCCATGTCTATTGGGCGGTCGACGAGGAAAGCGGGCAGAGAATCGGCCTGACGCGTCCTTCGGCGTGCGAACAGCCTCGTTGCGACCAGAACACGCGCGCGGTTCTCGTGCGGCGCGACGACACGCGCTGCAGCATCCGCCAGGTGGTGTCGCCGATCATGAACGACCGCAAGCAGTTCTGCGGCCTGGTCATCGTCTTCCAGGACTTCACCGACGCGCGCGCCCTGCAGCGACAACTGGCCTACGCCGCCGCCCATGACGCGCTGACCGGGCTCGCCAACCGCTCGAGCTTCATGCGCACCATGGAGGAACTGGTCGACCAGTGCCGCCTCAATGGCGGCGAGCATCAGTTCATGTTCGTCGACCTCGACCACTTCAAGGCCGTCAACGACACCGGCGGCCATGCCGCGGGCGATGCGCTGCTCAGGCGCGTGGCCGACACCCTGCGCAATGTGCTTGGCCCGGAAGAGATCGTCGCGCGGCTCGGCGGCGACGAGTTCGCCGTCATCCTCAAATCGGGCGACGCGGCGCGCGGGCCGATCGCGGCGCGCTCGATCATCGATGCCATCTGCAACCTCAATTTCAGCTGGGACGGCCGCCCGCATTTGATCGGCGCCAGCATCGGGCTCGCGCCGATCCGCGCCGGTTGCGGCGAGGTGGATGAGATCATCGCCCGCGCCGATGCCGCCTGCTACGATGCCAAGGCGGCAGGCCGCGGCTGCGTTTCCGCCGCGCCGGACGAAGCTTCGAGAGATGTGCCGCCCATGCCGCTCGCCGCGGCGTCCTGAACGGCGTCGGAAGGGTTCAGCCGCGGAAGATCAGCGCGTCGGCACCGGATGGTCGCCGCGATAGTCGTAGAAGCCGCGACCAGTCTTGCGGCCGAGCCAGCCGGCCTCGACATATTTCACCAGCAGCGGACAAGGGCGGTATTTCGAGTCCGACAGGCCCTCATGCAGCACCTGCATGATCGACAGGCAGGTGTCGAGGCCGATGAAGTCGGCGAGCTGCAGCGGGCCCATCGGATGGTTGGCGCCGAGCCGCATGGCGGTATCGATGGCGTCGACCGTGCCGACGCCCTCATAGAGCGTGTAGATCGCCTCGTTGATCATCGGCAAAAGGATGCGGTTGACGATGAAGGCCGGGAAATCCTCGGAGACGGTGATCGTCTTGTCGAGGTGCTTCACATAGGTCTTGGCCGCCTCGAAGGTCTGGTCCTCGG
>NZ_RZSA01000343.1:0-6117 GCF_003998075.1 Mesorhizobium sp. M2A.F.Ca.ET.037.01.1.1
CCTGGAACTCGAACGGGGCGAGGTCAAGGACCTGTTCGGCCTCGCCCCGTTCGAGTTCCAGGCCCGCATCCGCGACAGCGCCAAGAAGATCCTCGAAGTCTACCGTTCGACCAATGCCGCCCAGGCCAAGGGCGAGACCATCACGCCGGCCGCGCAATGGCTGCTCGACAACAACTATTTGGTCGAGGAGACCATCTTCCAGGTGAAGCGTGACCTGCCGCGCCGCTTCTATCGGCAGCTGCCGACGCTCACGCTCGGCGACAGGACGGTGCTGCCGCGCGCTTTCGTCGTTGCCTGGAGCTATGTCGAGCATTCCGACAGCTCGGTCTCGGCCAACATGTTCAAGGCCATTGTCGAGGGCTTCCAGTCGGTCGAGCCGATGAAAATCGGAGAGCTCTGGGCGCTGCCCTCGTTGCTGCGCTTTGTGCTGATCGAGAACCTGCGTCGCATCGCCGTGCGCGTCGACCGCACCAGGCAGATGCGACACATCGCCAACGAGGTTGCCGACCGGGTTCTCGCGACCGACGACAATGCCGACCGCACCAGGATCCTGTCCAACTACAGCGCGCATGCGCAGGACACCACTTTTGCCACCCAGTTGCTCTACCGCCTGCGCGACGGGTCGCAGAACGCCGGCCGGGCGCTGGAATGGCTGGAGGGAGAGCTGGAAAAGACCGGCTCCGACGCCGAGGAGATCATCATCTCCGAGCATCAGACGCTTTCCAGCGGCAATGTCACCACCGGCAACATCATCCGCGGCCTGCGCCTCATCAACGACGTCGACTGGACGGTCTGGTTCGAAGGCGTCAGCCGCATCGACACGCTGTTGCGTGAGAAGACCGATTTCGCCGACCTCGATTTCTTCTCGCGCGACCAGTACCGCACCGCGATCGAGCAACTGGCGCGGCGCTCCGAGCTGTCCGAATATCGGGTGGCCGAAAAGGCGATCGAGCTTGCCGGCCACACGCCCGGCGTCACCGATGCATCCGGCGTGCCGGAGACAGCGGATCCGGACGTGCACACCGATGTCGGCTTCTTCCTGGTCGGGCCGCGCCGTCAGGAGCTGGAAAAGGCGATCGGCTACCGACCGCCTTTCTATGTGACCTTCAAGCGTGCCTTTGCCAGCGCTGGCTGGATGGGCATCGTCGGCCCGGTTTTCCTTCTGACGGCGCTGCTGTTGGTGCTGTCGGGCAGGGCGCTCGCCAATCTCGGCCTGTCGGTGGAATCGATCACGCTGATGCTGGCGCTGTTCGCGGTGCCGGCAAGCGAAGGCGCGCTGGCCTTCTTCAACACCGTCGTGGCGCTGTTCCTCAAACCCACCCGGCTTGTCGGCTATGACTACAACAAGCACGGCATCCCGGCCGAGGCGCGCACGCTGGTCGTGGTGCCCTCGCTGATCGGCTCGCGCGACGACGTCGAGGAAAACATCCGCAACATCGAGGTGCACCACCTCGCCAACACGGCCGAAGAGATCCATTTCGCCCTGTTGTCCGACTGGCCGGATTCCAAGACCGAGATCGACGCCGCCGACATCGAGATCCTGCAATATGCCCGCGACGAGATCGCTAGGCTCAACGCCCGCTATCCGTCGGAAGGCTCGCCGCGCTTCTACCTCTTGCATCGCCGCCGGCTCTACAACCAGGCGCAGGGCTGCTGGATGGGCTGGGAGCGCAAGCGCGGCAAGCTGCATGAGCTGAACCTTCTCCTGCGTGGCGACAGCGACACTACCTTCCTGCCGCTCGACGTGCCGCTGCCGGAAAAGGTCGTCTATGTGATGACGCTCGACGCCGACACGCGCACCACGCGGGACGCGGTTTCGAGCCTGGTCGGCAAGCTCGCCCATCCGCTGAACCGCCCGCATTTCGATCCGGTCAAGCGCGTCGTCACCGCGGGCTACACGATCCTGCAGCCGCGCATCACGGCATCGCTGACCAGCGGCGACGATGCCTCCTTCTTCCAGCGCGTCTTCTCGGCCAATCGCGGCCTCGACCCCTATGTCTTCGCCGTCTCCGACGTCTACCAGGACGTCTTCGGCGACGGTTCCTTCACCGGCAAGGGCCTCTATCATGTCGACGCCTTCGAGGCGGCGCTGAAGAACCGCATCGACGAAAACACCATCCTCAGCCACGACCTGCTCGAAGGCGCGCTCTCGCGCGCCGCTTTGGTCACCGACGTCGAGCTGGTCGAGGACTATCCCACCCGCTACTCCGTCGACGCCTCGCGCCATCACCGCTGGGCGCGCGGCGACTGGCAGCTGCTCGGCTACATTTTCGACCCGCGCTCCGGCGTGCCGGCGCTGTCGCGCTGGAAGATGGTCGACAATCTGCGCCGCTCGGTCACCCCGATCTTCTGGGTCATGGCCTGCGTGGCCGGCTGGACGCTGCTGCCCTTCACCCAGGCGGCGCAGTGGCAGGCGCTTATGATCCTCAGCCTGTTCATGGCGCCTACCTTCGACATCGTGAACGGCATCCTGCCCAAGAGCGGCGACCAGACGCCGCGCGGCCATTTCTCGGCGCTTGCGCGCGACACCGTCTTCGGCACGGCGCTGGTGGCGCTGAAGGTGCTCTTGATGGCGCATCTCGCCTGGATGATGGGCGACGCCATCATTCGCACCATCTACCGCCTCTTCGTCAGCCGGCAGAACCTGCTCGAATGGCGCACCGCCTCGCAGGCCGCCAAGGGCGGCAACGATCTCGGCGCCTATTACGGCATGATGTATGGCGCGGTGATCATCGGAGTCGTCGGCCTGGCTATTCCGGTGCTGGCCGATTCCACAGGCGCCTTCGTCGCCTTCTTCTTCGCCATCTTCTGGATCGCTTCGCCCGCCGTCGCCTGCTGGATCAGCCGCTCGGCCGAGACCGAGGACAGGCTGCGCATCTCGAGCGCCGACATCCAGGTGCTGCGCACCTTCGCGCGCCGCACCTGGCACTATTTCGAGACCTTCGTGACGACCGAGCAGCATCATTTGCCGCCGGACAATTTCCAGGAAAGCCCGGCGCCGGTGGTGGCGCCGCGCACCTCGCCGACCAATATCGGCGTCTATCTGCTCTCGGTGGTGTCGGCGCGCGATTTCGGCTGGATCAGCCTGTCGGATGCCATCACCCGCATCGACGCCACGATGACGACCATCGAGAACATGCCGCGCGACCGCGGCCATCTCTACAACTGGTATGACACGACGACGCTGAAGCCGCTCTATCCGCTTTACATCTCGGCGGTCGACAGCGGCAATCTCGCCGGACATCTGGTCGCGGTTGCCGCCTCCTGCGCCGAATGGGCCGAAGCGCCGTCCGTGCATCTGCAGGGCGATTTCGAAGGCATCATCGACACCGTCACCATCCTCGACGAAAGCCTGGAAGAGCTGCCGGACGACCGCCGTCAACTGCGGCCGCTGCGCCAGCGCCTGGCCGACCGTCTCGATGGCATGCGCCGCGCGGTTGCGACCATCAAGGCGCAGCCGGAGATGGCCTCGATCCGCACCATCAACCTTGCCGTGCTCGCCGGCGAGATCCGCAAGCTCGCCACCGCGATCCACACCGAGGCGGCCTCGCCCAAGAGCGATGTCATCGCCGACTGGGCGGCCAGGCTGGAAGCGACCTGCGAGGCGCATGTGCACGATTCGCACAATGACGAGAGCGCCGTCGCCGCTCTGCGTGCCAAGTTGCTCGCTCTGCGCGAGCGCTGCCGCCGCTACGCCTTCGAGATGGATTTCTCCTTCCTGATGCGCCAGGAGCGCAAGCTGCTCTCGATCGGCTACCGCGTCGAGGACCGCCAGCTCGACGAAAGCTGCTACGACCTTCTCGCCTCCGAAGCGCGGTTGACGAGCCTGTTCGCCATCGCCAAGGGCGACCTGCCGACCGAGCATTGGTTCCGTCTCGGACGCCCGATCGTCGAGATCGGCTTTCAGGGCGCGCTGATGTCCTGGTCGGGCTCGATGTTCGAGTATCTGATGCCGCCTCTGGTGATGAAGGAGCCGCAGGGCTCGATCCTCAACCAGACCAGCAAGCTCATCATCAAGCGCCAGATCCAGTATGCGCGTTCCAAGAACGTGCCCTGGGGCATTTCGGAAGCGGCCTATAACGCCCGCGACCGCGAGCTCACCTATCAGTACACCAATTTCGGCGTGCCCGGCCTGGGCCTGAAGCGGGGCCTTGGCCAGAACACCGTGATCGCGCCCTATGCGACGATTCTCGCGGCGCAGTTCAGCCCGCGCGAGGCGGTGCAGAACCTGCAGCGGTTGCGCTCGATCGGCGCGCTTGGCCGCCACGGTTTCTACGACGCGGTCGATTTCACGCCGCAGCGCGTGCCTGAAGGCACCGACCACGCCGTGGTGCAGAACTACATGGCGCACCATTCCGGCATGTCGATCGCCGCTGTCGCCGACGCCATTTTCGAGGGCCGGCTGCGCGAGCGTTTCCACAGCGATCCGGTGATCGAGTCGGCCGAGCTTCTCCTGCAGGAGAAGGCGCCGCGCGACATTCCGACCGCGACCGTCAGGACGGAAGCCGACGAGAGATCCAAGGACGAGACCGAGACGGAGAGCCCGGACAGCCGCGTCATCCTCGATCCCATCAAGGCGCTGCGGGCGACCAACGTCATGTCCAACGGCCGCTATTCGGTCATGGTCACCGCGACCGGCTCCGGCTACAGCCGCTTCGGCGAGCTTGCCGTCACCCGCTGGCAGCCGGATCCGAGCGAGGATCGCCTTGGCTCCTATATCTTCCTGCGCGACACCGCGACGGGCGACTGGTGGTCCGCCACCGCCGAGCCGAAGCGCGCCGAGGGCGAACGCGTCCAGACGCTGTTCGGCGACGACAAGGCGAGCTTCACCAAGTCCGTCGGCTCGCTGCGTTCCGAGGTCGAGTGCATCGTCATTTCCGAGGGCAATGGCGAAGGCCGCCGCATCACCCTCTACAATGACGGTGCCACCGACCGGCATATCGAGGTGACATCCTTCGCCGAGCTGGTGCTGGGCAACGAGGCCTCGGACAACGCGCATCCGGCCTTCTCCAAGATGTTCGTCGAGACTGAGGTCGCGCCGAACAACGGCGCGATCTTCGCCACCAGGCGCAAGCGCGACAAGAACGACCCTGACCTCACCATGGTGCATTTCGTCACCGATCCCTCGGGCCCGTCGCGCGATGCTGAGGCCGAAACCGACCGGCGCGCCTTCATCGGCCGCGGCCGCACCATCGCCGATGCCGTGGCTTTCGATCCCGGCGTCAGGCTTTCCGGCAGCCAGGGCTTCACGCTCGACCCCGTGGCGGCGCTGCGCCGCCAGGTCCGCGTGCCGGCAAACAAGAAGATCTCGCTGACCTTCTGGACCGCCGTCGGCGCCAATCGCGCCGAGCTCGACGAGGCGATCGCCCGGCTCGACCATCAGGAGAGCTTCGCACGCCAGGCGATGCTTGCCTGGACGCGCAGCCAGGTGCAGACGCGCCATCTGGGCCTCAGCCTCACCGACGCCGCCAATGTGCAGAAGCTCGCCCGCTACCTGATCTATCCCGATCCGTTCCTGCGCCTGCCGGCGGAATCCATCGCCTCGGGCCTCGGCCGCCAGTCGAGCCTGTGGCCGACCAGCATCTCCGGCGATTTCCCGATCTTCCTGGTGCGCATCGGCGACGTCGCCGACCTCGAGATCGTCGCCCAGGCGCTGCGCTTCCAGGAATATATGCGGGCGCGCGGCATGATGATCGACTTCGTCGTCGTCAATGAGCAGGCCTCGTCCTATGTGCAGGACCTGCAGCGCGCGGTGGAGACGCTGTGCGAGAACAGCCGCCTGCGCGGCCGCGAGCTTGGGCCGCGCCAGCACATCTTCGCGGTGCGCCGCGACCTGATGGACGAGCCGACCTACAAGACCTTGCTGTCGGTCGCGCGGGTGGTTCTTCACACCCGCAACGGCACGATCTTCGATCAGCTCGAACGCGCCGAGACCGCGGCGCTGCAGGCCCGCGATGCCTTGCTGCAGGCCGAGGGCGGCTCGCCGCGCGAACCCAGCCCGCCGCTGCCTTTGCCGGTGCCGGCAAGCCAGGCTGGAGCCGACATCGCCGCCGACGGCCGAGGCCTCAGCCTCTGGAACGGCTATGGCGGCTTCGACGGCGACGGCCGCCACTATGT
>NZ_RZSA01000344.1:0-6116 GCF_003998075.1 Mesorhizobium sp. M2A.F.Ca.ET.037.01.1.1
GTGCTGAGCGGAAGCCCATCTCGCGCTCTTCATGGCCGCGATAGGAGCGCGAGCCGACCATCATCGCCAGATGCCCGGTGCGGCCGCCGAGGAAGCGCCCCATCAGCAGCGCCGCTGTGCGGCCCGCCACGCGGTTGTCGATGCCGACATAGGCCGAGCGGGGCGCCGCTGGCACGTCTGAGACCAGCGTGACCAGCCTGATTCCCGCCTCGACCAGCTCGCGCAAGATGTTGCGCGTGCGCGGGTGATCGACGGCGATGACGCCGACGCCATTGGCCTTGAGCGACAGATTCTCCACAGCGCTCTGCAGCGCGCTGGGCGAAATGCCGGCAAGATTGTGGATGCGGCACGACGCGACCAGGGGCAGGCGCGCCGCATAGTCCTCGATGTGATGGGCAAGATCGGCCATGAAGGCGTTGGACCCGATCGGCAGGAAGAATTCGAGATGCGCCGGCTTCGAGGGCAGCACGACCTGGTCGAGTGTCGGCAGATAGCCGAGCTGCTTGGCCGCTTCCATCACGCGCTGCCGGTTGGCGGCACTTGCGCCCGGACGGTTGTTCAGCACCCTGTCGACGGTCGCGGTCGACAGGCCGCAGCTCCTGGCGATGTCGGCTACGGTGGCTTTCATGGGTCCAGTCATAGGATGGGATGCGAGCCCCTGTCACGCCAAGTCAAAGTCTGCCGAAATCAGCCATGCGGTTCCCGGCCGTCGGTGATCGCATCCCGGATTTCCTTGTCCGACATGCCGGTGATGACGCGCTCGACCTCGGCCACCGTCGTCTTCTTCGGATCGATGTCGTCGGCCACCACCTTGCCCCGGCGCATCACCACGATGCGGTCGACCACCTGGAAGACGTGGTGGATGTTATGCGCGATGAAGATGCAGGAATGACCGGAGTCGCGGGCGCTGCGCACGAAGCTCAAGACACCTTGCGTCTCGGCGACGCCGAGATTGTTGGTCGGCTCGTCGAGGATGATGAGATCACTGTCGAAATGCATGGCGCGCGCGATTGCGACCGCCTGCCGCTCGCCGCCCGACAGCGAGCCGATCGGCGTCGTCGGCGGGATGTTCTTGGTGATGCCGACTTGCCGCAGAAGGTCGCGCGCCACCGCGTTCATCGCCTCCTGGTCCATGCGGTTCAGGAAGCGCGGCGGCTTGATCGGCTCGCGGCCGAGGAACAGGTTGCGCGCGATCGACAGCTGCGTGACCAGCGCCGAGTCCTGGTAGATCGTCTCGATGCCCTCAGCGATTGCGTCGCTGGTGCTGCGGAAATTGACCTTCTTGCCGCGGACGAAGATGTCGCCGCTGGTCAGCGGCACGGCGCCCGACAGCACCTTGATCAATGTCGACTTGCCGGCGCCGTTGTCGCCGAGCAGGCCGACGATCTCCTTTTCGTTGACGTGGAAATTGGCGTCCACCAGCGCCTGCACGCGCCCGTAGGACTTGCGGATGTTTGCCATGCGGATCAGAGGCTCGGCCATCGTCTTAAGTCCCTGCCTGGTGCCGGCGTTCGAGCCACGAATGCAGCGCCATCATGCCGAGGATGATCGCGCCGATGAAGATGTTGTAGGCAAGCCCCGGCACCCCGATCAGCACGATGCCGTTGCGCATGACGCGCAGGATCAGGATGCCGAGCACCGTGCCGATGATGGTGCCGCGTCCCCCCGTCAGCGCCGTGCCGCCGATCACCACCATGGCGATAACCTCGAGCTCATAGCCGGTGCCGCTGTTGGGGTTGGCCGCGGAGGTGCGCAGCGACGAGATCACGCCGGCCAGCGAAGCCATCACCGCCGACAGGACGAACAGACCGACCTTGACGCGGTTGACGTTGACGCCGCGGGCGCGCGCCGCATTGGGATTGCCGCCGGCGGCCTGGATCCAGTTGCCGGTCCGGCTCTGCGTCAGCACATAGCCAAGGATGATCGCGGCGCCGATGAACCAGAAAAGCGAGGCGTAGATGCGGAACGGCCCGACATAGAAGTCGCCGACGAGGATATCGGCCAGCCAGCTGCCTTCGGCGCTCCAGGTCCGCTGCGGGAAGCCGTCGGTGACGAAGAGCGCCGTGCCGCGCACGACCAGCAGCATTCCGAGCGTGACCAGGAAGGACGGGATCTTGAGCTGGGTGACGAACCAGCCATTGACCAGCCCGATCAGCGCGGCAACGATTAGCGCGATCAGCAGGCCCACCTCCAGCGAGGTGACGCCGCTGTTGAACAGCGTCCACATCAGCACTGGCGAGAAGCCGAACAGCGAGCCGACGGAAAGGTCGAATTCACCCGATGTCATCAACAGCGTCATCGCCAGCGCGATCAGGCCGAGCTCGACGGTGAAGGCCAGGATGTTGGAGATGTTCTGCGGCGAGAGGAAGTCCGGATTGATGGCCCAGAACACGACCAACTCGACGACGAGCAGGACAAGGGGGCCGAATTCTGACCTGCCGATCAGGCGCTGGACGAAGGAATGATTTTCCACGAGATACCCGTGACATGATTGAAACTGGCCGGATTTCGCGCCGGGTATGGCGGCGGGCGCCGGCGGCGGTAGCATCCAGCGCCGCGCTTCAGGTGCAAAGCGCGGCGCTGGTCAATCGCGCGGGAACTTATTTGCCGGACAGGATCTTGTCGTAGACGCCGGCGGTGTCCTTCTCGTAGAGCGCGCCGGTGATGACATTGAAGCCCGGGGGGATGCCGCTGGCGGCCATGTTGGCGAGCGACAGCGCCACATAGCTGGTCGCCTGCGGGTCCTGCCACTGCGCGGCGTTGACATAGCCGTTCAGCACTTCCTGCGTGGTGTCGAGCGAATTGCCCCAGCCAACGACCGGGATCTCGCCCGCCTTGACGCCGACCTGGTCGAACACCCGCTTGATCGAGCCGGTGACGAGGTCGCCGAGGCCGATGATCGCCTTCACCTTGCCCTTGTGCGCGGTGAGATAGTCGGCCATGCGGCTGATCACTTCGGCCTGGTCGAGCGTGGCCTCGGTGATTTCATAGGTGATGCCGAGCGGCTCGAAGACGCTCTTGATGCCTTCCTCTTCCTGCACGCCATAGGTGGCGCCGGGAACCTCGACCGGCATCCAGACGAAGTCGCCTTTCTTCACAAGGCCCTTGTCGACCAGGTATTGCGCCCAGTGCTTGCCGAAGGTGACGTTGTCGCCGCCGACATAGGCGTTGAAGTTGGCTTTCGGGTCGGGTGTGTTGAAGTTGATGATCGGGATGTTGGCCGCGCGCGCTTCCTTGGCGAGCTCGATCAGGCTGCCCGGATCGGGGCTGGTGGTGACGATGCCGTCGGCCTTGGCCGAGATGGCGGCGCGGATCGCCTCCTGCTGCGAGGCAACGTCGCCATTGTGGAACGACGTGTTGACCTTATTGCCGGTGTCGCTTGCCCATTGCTTGGCGCCGGCCAGGAAATAGGTCCAGACCGGGTCGGCCGGGCCGCCATGTGAAATCCAGTAGAACGTCTTGGCCTCAGCCATCGCCGGAATGGCGATGAGCGCGATCAAGCCAAGCACGAGCAGTCTTAGCCGCGAAAGCATTCGATTTCCTCCCATGTTGAAACTCTCCTCCTGGATCGGCGCGACGCGGCCTTTGTCCACGTCTCCTGCCAGCGCCGACCGGAACGTCCAGAGCATTCCCTTTTTCAGACGATGGCAAGCCTCCATCGCCAATGGATGTTGGCACAGCTTCGCGCGCCATCAGCAATCCCATCAGATTGCATCAGTTCAGGCGCTATTTTCTCGGGCAGGCGTTGCCGTTAGCGCTCGCTCTCTGCGGCGGGGTTGGACAACGTCGCCTCGGTTGGGCGCTAGAGAAGATTGGCCTTCGCCAGGTCGCGCATCAGATGGCTGGCGCCATAAGTCCAATGCGGACAGTCCGGCGACAGGCGCACGCGGTTGGTGAGAGCGCCGAGCTTTTCCGACGAGATGGTGACGATATCGCCGACCTTGTGGGTGAAGCCCTTGCCCTTCTCGCCGCGATCCTTCGACGGCACGAACATGGTGCCGAGATAAAGCGCCAGCCCGTCCGGATACTGGTGATGCGGCCCCATCGCCGCCTTGACCAGTTCTTCCGGCGAACGGCTGATTTCGGCCATCGAGCTGGCGCCTTCCAGCGAGAAGCCGTCCTCGCCCTCGACGCTGAGTCGCACCGTGGCGCGCTTGACGTCGGCGATCGAGAAGGTCTCGTCGAACAGCCGGATGAACGGTCCGAGCGAGGCGGAAGCATTGTTGTCCTTGGCCTTGCCGAGCAGCAGCGCCGAGCGCCCCTCGACATCGCGCAGGTTGACGTCGTTGCCAAGCGTGGCGCCGACGATGCGACCCGAGCTGTCGGCTATCATGGCGATCTCCGGCTCGGGATTGTTCCAGGTGGAGACGGGGTGCAGGCCGACATCGGCGCCGAAGCCGACGGACGCCATCGGCTGGCATTTGGTGAAGATTTCGGCGTCCGGGCCGATACCCACCTCCAGATATTGCGACCAGGCCCCGCGCGAGATCAGCTTGGCCTTGATTTCCATCGCTTCCGGCGAACCGGGCTTGAGCTTCGACAAGTCATGGCCAATCAGGCTGGCGATGTCGGCGCGGATGGCGTCGGCCTTTTCCGCCGAGCCGCGCGCCTGCTCCTCGATGACGCGCTCGAGCAGGCTGACCACGAAGGTGACGCCGGAGGCTTTGATCGCCTGCAGATCGACGGGCGAAAGCAGGATGGGCTTCGCGGCGTCGCGCTTGGCCTCGAAGCTGTTTGCCGCGATGTCGGCGAGCACGCCGATCGCCTTACCCTTGGCTGAGCGCAGGTAGTCGGCGGGATCCTTCAACTCGCAAAGATCGCGCACCGTCGGCGCCGCGCTCGAGGTGATGTCGATCACTTCGCCGTCCCGTGCCGTCACCACCAGCGGATGAGAAGCGGCGCTGGTTCTGGCGCGGCCGACGAAAAGTCCTTCGGCAGGCAGGCGGGTCGGATCGGTCATGGCATCATTCCTCTCGATTGTCGCGCGGCACTTTCCCCGGATTTAGCGCAAACGTCTATCCCGTCGATGCCAAGGTTTATGGGCCATGGCTGTGCTGTCACATAGCCAGGATTTGTCTGGCCTATCGAGCGCTCTTTCAAATTCATGAAATTGACAATAGGATTTTCACGAAGTTTCAGCGCCGAGGTGATCTTTGCCCGCAGCCTTCTTCGATCCGGTCTGGCGGAAACCCCAAACGGCGCCGGCCTTCCGGTCCGAACTGTCATCCGGCGGCACGTTCGACGCGATCATTGTCGGCGGCGGCATCATGGGCCTGTCGACCGCGCTGCATGCGGCGCGGGCCGGCCTTTCCGTTCAGGTGCTGGATGCTGGTGCGATCGGGCAGGGCGCTTCCGGTCTCAATGGCGGCCAGGTCATTCCCGGCCTCAAATACGATCCGGAATGGCTGATTGAACATTTCGGCAAGGAGCGTGGTGAAGCCCTGGTCGCGTTCGCCGCCTCGACGGCCGATGCCGTGTTCGACGTGATCCGCGACGAGAAGCTGGCAGTGCCGTTTACGCGCAATGGCTGGATCCAGGCGGCGCACACCGAGACAGCGCTGAAGGCCGCCGCCAACCGCGACCGCCAATGGCGCTCGCGCGGCGCCGACGTCAAGCTGCTCGACCAGGCCGAGATCGCGGCGATGACCGGCGCCAGGGGCTATCTCGGCGGCTGGCTCGACCGCCGCGCTGGAATCATCGATCCGCTGTCCTATACGCTCGAACTGGCCCGCGTCGCTTCGGCCGCCGGCGCCGGCATCGCCGAGCAGCAGCGAGTGGTGAAGCTCGCCAAGGAGGCCGGCGTCTGGCGGGTCTCGACGCAAGGCGGCGCCGAGTTGCGGGGCAGATCGGTCGTACTTGCCACCAATGCCTATACGGATGGCCTGCTGCCCGGGCTTGCCCAGACCATCGTGCCGCTGCATTCCTTCCAGATCGCCACCGCGCCGCTACCGGCGGAGCTTGCCGCCGGCATCCTGCCTGGCGGGCAGGCCGTTTCCGATTCCCGTCGCATCCTGGTCTACTACCGCCGGAGTCCCGATGGCCGCATGGTGCTGGGCGGCCGCGGCCGCATGGCGCGGCCCTCAAGCGCCGCGGACTGGGCGCATCTCGAACGCGCG
>NZ_RZSA01000345.1:0-6115 GCF_003998075.1 Mesorhizobium sp. M2A.F.Ca.ET.037.01.1.1
GGGCCGATCCGCTGGACGGCGTGCCGGCGCCGGCCGAATTCCGCATGGGCAACCAGGGCTGGGCGGCGATCATCGACGGCGTCGGCGGCACCGGCGTCGTCACCGTCGGCGCGGTGCTCGGCATGGCCGCGCATCTGGAAGGCAAGGGTTGCGGCATGATCGATATGGCGGGCCTCCCCCAGAAGGGCGGCTCGGTCTTCACTCATGTCCGCATCGCCCCGACACCCGAGGACATCCACGCCATTCGCGTCTCGGCCGGCAAGGCCGACCTTGTGCTCGGCTGCGACCTCGTCGTCTCCGGCGCCAAGAAGGTGCTGGGCGCGGTCCGCGAGGGCCACACGATCTTCCTCGCCAACACCGCCGAGATCATGCCCGGCGAATTCACCCGTTCGGCGGACTTCTCGCTGCCGGTCGAGCGGCTGAAGAAGGCGATCCGGGCCGCTGCCGGCGACGACAAGGCGCATTTCTTCGACGCCACCCGCACGGCGACCGCTCTGTTCGGCAATTCGCTCGGCGCCAACATGTTCATGCTTGGCTTCGCCTTCCAGCATGGCGGCCTGCCGCTTTCGGCTGAAGCCGTTGAAAAGGCGATAGAATTGAACGGCGAAGCGGTGGCGATGAATATCGCCGCTTTCCGCTGGGGCCGCCGCGCCGCGCATCAGCCCGACTTCGTACGTGGCCTGGTCGCTCAGACCGGCAGGCCTGCGCCCAAACTGGCCGAGACGCTGGACGATGTCATCGCCCGCCGGGTCGCCTTCCTCACCGCCTACCAGAACGCCGCCTACGCCAGGCGCTACGCCGACCGCGTGGCGACGTTGCGCGCCGCCGAGGCGAAGGCGATTCCAGGCTCGACGGTGGTGACTGAAGCGGCGGCGAAAAACCTCTTCAAGCTGATGGCGATCAAGGACGAGTATGAGGTGGCGCGGCTCTACACCGACGGCACTTTCGCCGCCGACCTCGCCAAGCAGTTCCAGAGCTACGAGAGGCTTGAATTCCATCTCGCGCCGCCGATCCTCGGCCGCCGCGGCAATGACGGCAAGCCCAGGAAATCGAGCTTCGGCCAGTGGATGATGAAGGGCTTTCGACTGCTGGCGGCGATGAAGGGCCTGCGCGGCACCGCCTTCGACCTCTTCGGCTACACGGCCGAGCGGCGCATGGAGCGGCAAGCGTTGAGGGAATACGAAGCCGATCTCGACCTCATCGCCGGCGCTCTGGCGCCGGGCAGGGTGGAGGCCGCGACCGCCCTGGCCTCCGTGCCGGCATTGATCCGCGGCTACGGCCATGTCCGGCAGGCCAGCGCCGCGAAGGCGGCGGGCGAGCGCTCGCGCTTGATCGAGCGTCTGGCCCAGGCTCCGGCGGAGCCGACGCTTCGCGCCGCCGAGTGACCGCGCCGGCGCATTGACGGCGCGCCAGAACTCCCGGATTCCCTGGTCTGTCCCGCCTGCTGCAACCCTCCGCAACCGGGGTTGAACGCCGTTCTAAGCCTTTCTTAAGGCGGGTGTGGCATGACAAGGCGTAGCGTTGGGCCAGCGGCATGGGTAGAACAAAGACCGAGAACATCCCGGCGGATGTCTATATCCAGTTCGTGCGGGCATTGTTCGACAACGCCGGCATGGTTGCGATCGGCGGCGTCTGCTACTGGATTCTCGGGTTCATGGTCTACCTGCGTACGCAGGATCTGCTTTATCTGACGTTGGCTTTCGTTCTGCTATCGGCCAGCCTCTGGCGGTACTTCAGCATCCGAGGCTTCCATAGAGCGGGCGGCACCATAGCAAGTGTCGCAGAGGCAGAAGCGATAGAGCGCAATTACATTCTCAAAGGCAGCGCGCAGGGCCTCGCATTGGGGTCATTCTGCTTCGTGTCGATCTACCTGCGTCCTGACCAATTTGCTGAACTGGCGTCGGTGTCGTTGTCGTTGACGACCCTGGTAACGGTTGTCGGACGAAGCTACGGGTCCATGCGCATGGTCCAGATTTTTTCCTTGACCCTCGTCGGGCCCGCGGCTCTTGCGCTCATCCTGCGCATGGATATGGCTTCTGTCGTCCTCGGCTTGATGATCTTCCCGTTGACGTTCGTCACCATCAACAGCGCCGACCATGTCCGCAACGTGCTCTTCTCCGCCGTCATCGGCCACAAGCAGGCCGGGAACCTGACGCGCCGGTTCGATCGCGCGCTCAACACCATGTCGCATGGCCTGGTCATGCTGGGGCCCGACGGGCGGGTTGCGGTGGCCAATGCCGAAGCCGCCCGCCTGATGTCGCTGAGATCGGGCGATGCCTTGCTCGGACGCTCGATCCACGGCCTTTTGATGCGGGGCGTCGCCGGCGGCATGCTGGCGCCGAAAGACTGCCGCTACATCGAGGCGCAGCTGACGCGCGCCCTGCGCGAAGGCCGCGACCGCAAGGTGCTCGTTTCGCTGGCCAATGGTCAGCATTACGAATTCTCCGCCCGCGAAGGCAGCCAGGAACTGGGCGTCATCACCTTCGAAGACGTGACGGTGCGCGTCGAGGCGGAAGAAAAGATACGCTTCATGGCGCGCTACGACAATCTGACGGGCCTGCCGAACCGCGCCTATTTCCACGAGCTGGTCCGTGAGGCCATGGCCTCCGGCGAGCAGGATCGGCTCTGCGGCCTCGCGGTGCTCGATCTCGACGACTTCAAGAGCGTCAACGACACACTCGGCCATCCGGTCGGCGACGGGCTGATCTACGCCGTGGCCGAGCGTCTCGCGGCGATTGCCGGACCGGGCATCACGGTCAGCCGCTTCGGCGGCGACGAGTTCATGATCTTCTTCGACCGCGTCGAGGACGAGAGCCATCTCGGCACCCTGCTCGATCGGATCTTCGCGGACCTGCAGGGCGAGGTGGACGTCGCCGGCCACGGCTTGCGCATCCAGGCCAGCGGCGGCGCGGTGCTGTCCAAGGTCAAGGACACCGAGGTTGATGCAATGATCGTCAAGGCCGACCTTGCCCTCTACAAGGCCAAGGAACTTGGCAAGAACAGCTGGCGGCTGTTTGAGGCGGCCATGGACGCCGCGTTCCGCAATCGCCAGCTGATGAAGGCCGATCTGCGCAATGCCGTGCAGGCCAAGGATCTGCGCGTGGTCTATCAGCCGATCGTCTCCATCAGCACCATGCGCATCGCCAGTTGCGAGGCGCTCTGCCGCTGGGACCATCCCGACCTCGGCCCAATCTCGCCCGGCGTCTTCATCCCCTTGGCGGAAGAGATGGGCATCGTTTCCGACATCAGCACCTTCGTGCTGGAGGCCGCCTGCGCCGAATGCGCCAAATGGCCGGCGCAGACCAGTGTGTCGGTGAACTTGTCGGCCAAGGATTTCCGCAGCCGCGACATCGTCCAGAAGGTCAGGGACGCCTTGGCCAAGTCGGGCCTTGCGGCGCACCGGCTCGAAATCGAGGTCACCGAGACCGCCTTGCTCGATGACAAATCGCTGACGCGCGAATCGATCGAGGACTTGAAGGCGCTTGGCGTGCGCATCGCGCTTGACGATTTCGGCACCGGCTACTCCAGTCTGAGCTATCTCCACAAGCTGCCGCTCGATAAGATCAAGATCGACCGCTCTTTCCTGGTCGATATGAACCAGAACCGGCAGTCGCTCGATCTGCTGAAGGGCATCGTCAGCCTGTCGCGGACATTGGGCCTTTCAGTCACCATCGAAGGGGTCGAGACCTTCGAGCAGCTGAAGACGCTGGTTCATCTGGTCAAACCGGACTTCGTGCAAGGCTTTCTGTTCGGCGCCGCGCTCAGCGCGTCGGGCATCGAGACGATGTCGAGCGTCACCTGGCCATTTGCCGCGGACCTGCATATCGCCGGCAAACGAACGGCCAGCTGACCGGATTTCCGGGCAAAGCGCAAAACGGCTTCCACTTCGCAGAATTACGACCCGTATTGAGGACCCGCCAAATATATTGGCCGCTCAGGACAAGTGTAGGCTGGGCGTGCCTCGGCGCTTTCGAAGCTCTGAATTCGAAATGACTTCGTCGATTATAACCGGTTGGCATTAGAGGGTCGCTCGCGTCGGGATTTGCTTTTCTCGCGCATGATCAGCGAAATTGGGCGACCGGCATTAAGGTTAACAAGAGGTAAATCAGCAATATCGAATTTTCAGCTTGTGTCTCATTTCAACTCGAATAGCCTTGGTCGCAGGCGGAATTCGAGGACTGACAATGGATGCTGCGAGGAAGAGTGCGTCGGCCGACGCCAGCGCGAGGATGGACTCCGCGCTCAACCGGTCGATGATGGAACTGCTGGATCATGTCGAATATCGCCTCATCACGGGGGGTGAAGATCAGGAGGCGATCTATCGGCTCCGCTACAATTCCTATCGGCGCTCAGGTATGTGTGGTCCGATCGCGAGCGGGATGTTCGAGGATCGCTGGGATAATCTACCCAACGCCTATCGGTTCGGTGTCTATTGCTATGACCAATTGGTCAGCACATTGCGTTTCCATTATATTACCAGCGCGCAGCCATACTCGCCTTCGGTCGATGCCTATCCCGAAGTCTTGCTTCCACGGCTCGCCCGCGGCGAAACCTTCATTGACGGAACCCGCTTCGCGGCCGACCCCGACAGCGCGCCGGCGCCGGGGGTGCTGCCTTTTCTGACGCTCAGGATCGCCATGGTCGCCTCCTGCTACTTCGGTCAGGACTCGGTGCTGACGCCGGTCAAGATGGAGCATTCCTCTTTTTACGTTCGTTACTTTCAGGCCGTGCAGAGGACAGAGGCTAAAGCATTTCCGGGCGTTCTTCCCCCGCTCGCACTGTTCGAAATACCGGCGGGCGAAAACATGCGCCTGACGCTCAAACGATTGCCGTTCTTCAGATCGACGCCGATGGAGCAGCGGCTGATGTTCGGCAATCCGGCCATCAACCGGCTGACGCCCCTCTCGATCGTGCCGACGGCGAAATACTATCGCGCCGCTGCCTGAACGCGGGCCATGAACCTTCTGCCGGCTGCGGCGTTAGCAAGCAATTCCAGGAAAGTGTGAGCGGTCTTCCGGCCGGAATTGCATCACGACAAGCTCCGCACCCGTCTGACGGGCGATCGCCTGTCGAATGAAAGGATTGCGACATGACCATTCATTCAATCGCGCTGACGCCGCTGATCTCGCTGATCGCCGGCGTGCTGATCCTGGTGATGCCGCGGCTCCTCAACTACATCGTCGCGCTTTACCTGATCGTCGTCGGCCTGCTCGGCCTTTTTCCCCAACTCGCCGGCTGAAGTCCCCCCTAGCCGCGCGGGCGAGGGCGCGCCGTTCAATTTCAACTTTCATTTGAGGCTGTTGTCGCAGGCTGTGCGGCAATAGCGCCATTGCTCTTGGTTCGGCTTTTCGCTATGTGCCTCAAAGGCATTTTCGAAGGGGTACTTCCATGGCTGATCACACGCCCGCCGGTCCGGTCGAGCTTGGCGCGCAGATGGACTATGCCGAGCACGACCGCACCTACAAGGCCTTCCTCGGCCTTGCCAAATACGGCTCGCTGGTCTGCGCCGCCATCCTCATCGCCATGGCCTTCGGCTTCTTCGTCGGCGGCTTCTTCTCAGGCCTCATCGTGTTCATCCTGATCACGGCCATCGGCACTCTCATTCTGCGGTAGACTTCCCAAGCCCATCGCCCTCGACGTCGCCGGACGTCCGGCCGACGCCTTGCGTAATCAAGGTTTCAGCCGAAAGGAACGTCCGGTGGGACAAATAGTGTTCATCCCTCGTGAGCTTGACCCGAACGAGCCGCGCGTCGCGGCCTCGCCGGAAACGGTCAAACGTCTGGCTGGTCTCGGCTTCGACGTGATCCTCGAGAAGGGCGCCGGTCTCGGCTCCCGCATCCCCGACCAGGATTTTGCCGCGGTGGGTGCCACGATCGGCAAGGCTGCCGACGCGTCAAAGGCCGACGTGGTGCTGAAAGTGCGCCGGCCGACGGATGCCGAGCTGAAGGGCTACAAGCCGGGTGCGGCCGTCATCGCCATCATGGATCCCTACGGCAACGACGCCGCCGTGGCCGCGATGGCCAAGGCCGGCATCACCGCTTTCTCCATGGAATTCATGCCGCGCATCACCCGCGCGCAGGTCATGGACGTGCTGTCCTCGCAGGCCAATCTCGCC
>NZ_RZSA01000346.1:0-6092 GCF_003998075.1 Mesorhizobium sp. M2A.F.Ca.ET.037.01.1.1
CTTCTCGCTTGTTGGCGCGGCCGCGGTGCCGCGCGCGCGGTCACAAGCCGCGCCGAAGGCGGCAAGGCTTGCCTTGACGCCACGACCGCCGGCGCCGATCGCCTGCTCATAGCTTTCGCGGGTGAAGGGCAGCGCATCCGAGCCGGCCAGCGCGCCGAGCAGGCTGGCCGAGATCATGGTGCCATTGTCGGCGGCGATCTTTTCCATGTCGAAGGCGATGAAGCGCTTGGCCGCGGCCTCAGCCGTCGCGTGCACCTTTTCCGACGAGGCGCGGCCGTCGCCCGGCTCGATCTTTTCCGACACGGCGGCGATGCGGTGCGAGGAGGTGATCAGCGTCGTGCGCTCGGGCGTGACGAAGCCGCGGATGATGGCGCGGCCGGCTTCCATCAGCTCGGCTGCGATCAGGATATCGACGTCGCCCTGCGAGGGCGACAGCGCAAAGACCGGCAGCCGGCCGGTGTCGCGGGCCATCTCGATGTAATATATGGTCGCCCCGGTGCGTTGGGCGACGCCGGCCACCGAGGTCGATTGCGCGATGTAGCCGTTGCGCTCGGCGACATCGGTGATCCAGTCGGCCAGCACGCCGCCGCCCTGGCCGCCGACGGCGAGAACGGCGAGTTTTATCACCCGCTCGTCATCAAAGGCGCCCGATTTCGGGCGCAGCGCTGCTTTGTGATCAAGCATCGGAAACATCAAACGGCGGCTCTCGCGGCGTCGCTGCAACAGCCCGATCACGGCGCGGCGCGCGCTTTCGAGGAAACGGTCCCAGCGGCCGGGATTGTGGACGACGTCGGCGCGGTAGAAGGAGGGGCAAAGCACGGCGGCGTCCGCCACCTCGCCGCAATTGCCGCAGCCGACGCAATTCTGGTCGATCGAGGCGACGGGATCGTCGCGCAACGGATCGTCGAGCGACTTCACCGACAGCGATGGACAGCCAGATAGGCGCATGCAGGCATGGTCGCCGGTGCAGATGTCCTCGTCGACACCGAATTTCGGCTTGACCACGCGCTCGCCGCCCTTGATCGCCTTGTCGACCAGCGGCTTCTCGCGGCGCTGGCGGTTGAGCATGCATTCGGACGAGGCGACGATGACCTTCGGCCCCTTCTCCTCGGTGGTCAGCGCCTCGCGCAGCGCGGCGCGCATCTTGCCGACATCATAGGTGCGGTCGATGTGGCGCAGCCATTTGACCCCCATGCCCTTCACCGCTTCGTCGATCGGATGCTTCGTCGACTTGGTGCGGTTGTTGGCGCGCGACGACAGGATGTCCTGCCCCCCGGTGGCGGCCGAGTAGAAATTGTCGACGATGACGATGACGCCGTCATTCCGGTTGAAGACGGCATTGCCGATCGAGGAGGTGAGGCCGTTGTGCCAAAACCCGCCGTCGCCGACGAAGGAAATTGAGCGGCGTTTTGCTTCCGGCGAGTTGAAGGCGGAGGCCGAGGCGGGCCCCAGCCCGTAGCCCATGGTGGTGGCGCCGAGCTCGAAGGGCGGCATGATCGAGAACAGATGGCAGCCGATGTCGGAAGCGATGTGGTGCTTACCGAGCTCCTGCTCGACCAGCTTGGTCGCGGCGAAGATCGGCCGCTCCGGGCAGCCGACGCAGAAGCCCGGGGGCCGGCCCGGAACGACATTGATGAGATCGGCGGTGTCGATGCCTTCGCCCAGCTTGTTCGGCGCGCGCACCTCGCCCGGCAAAAGATGCGGGGCGTTGGCGCGCAGGAAGGAGCCGATGCCGTCGAGCATCACCTGCCCAGTATATTCGCCGGCCATCGGCAGATGCTCCTTACCGA
Source organism: Mesorhizobium sp. M2A.F.Ca.ET.037.01.1.1 (assembly GCF_003998075.1). Lineage (NCBI taxonomy): Bacteria > Pseudomonadati > Pseudomonadota > Alphaproteobacteria > Hyphomicrobiales > Phyllobacteriaceae > Mesorhizobium > Mesorhizobium sp. M2A.F.Ca.ET.037.01.1.1. Next base: position 1,791 of record NZ_RZSA01000346.1, read on the forward strand.
CCAGCCTGGTGCCGCGCCCGGCCTTGTGCAGCATCGCGGCAAAGGCCTGCTCGATATAGTTGGGCTGGCCTTCCTCGACGACCAGCACCGCCTGCTTGCCTTCGCAGAAGGACAGGAACTCGTCGTCCACCAGCGGATAGACGGCGTTCAGCACGTAGAGCGGCACTTCGGTGTCGCCATAGGTGTCGGCAAGCCCAAGCCGCTGCAGCGCGCGGATTACGGAGTTGTACATGCCGCCCTGCATGACGATGCCGACCGAGCCGTGGTCCGGCCCGAACATCTCGTTGATCTTGCGGCTCTTGATGAAATCGACCGCCGCCGGCCAGCGCTTGGCGACCTTCTCCTTTTCATGCAGGAAGGAAGCGGGCGGCAGCACGATGCGGCCGGTGTCGCGGCGCGGCGCCGACAGCGCGTCGGCGACCGACATTGGCGGGCGCTTGTTGTCCTTGGCAATGAAATGGCCGTGGACATGGCAGCAGCGGATGCGCACTTGCAGCATCACGGGTGTGTTCGACGTCTCGGACAGTTCGAAGCCGTCCTCGACCGCCTTGACGATCGAGGGCAGGTTCGGGCGCGGATCGAGCAGCCAGACCTGGCTCTTCATGGCAAAGGCGTGGCTGCGCTCCTGCATGATGGAGGAGCCTTCGCCATAATCCTCGCCGACGATGATCAGCGCGCCGCCGGTGACGCCGCCGGACGCCAGATTTGCGAGCGCGTCGGACGCGACATTGGTGCCGACTGTCGACTTGAAGGTGGCCGCACCACGGATCGGGTAATGCACCGAAGCGGCAAGCATGGCTGTGGCGGTCGCCTCCGAGGCGCTCGCCTCGAAATGCACGCCGAGCTCGCCCAGGATGTCCTGCGCATCGGCCAGCACATCCATCAGGTGGCTGATCGGCGCGCCCTGGTAGCCGCCGACATAGCCGACGCCGCATTGCAACAGCGCCTTGGTGATTGCGAGGATGCCCTCGCCCGCGAATTCCTCGCCGGCCCCTAACCTCAGCTTTTCGACTTCCTTGGCAAAAGACCGTTCGGCCATGTCTGCCTCCTTCCGTTGCCGCAACCAGGCGGCGCGTTCGTCAACTCAGATGTCGTGCTTGCGGATGTTCTTCAGCATCTTCTGCAGGATCGCGATCAGCGCGGCATACTCGGCATCGTCGACACCGTCGAACATCGCCTCGAACGCGTCATGCATGGCCGGCCAGGCGCGGGTGAACAGCGCGCGTCCGTCATCGGTCAGGAACACATGGCGGATGCGGCTGTCGGTGACGCCCTGCTCGCGCCGTACCAGGCCCTGGCTTTCCAGCGTGTCGAGCGTGCGGCTCAAGGTCGACTGCTCGATCACCGTATAAACCGAGAGGTCGTTGACGGTGACGCCGTCGGTGACCGAGAGCACGGCGAGCGTCCGCACCTGCGGAATGGTAAGACCTTGCTTACGGAAATCCTCGCGCAAAGTGGCGTTGTAGCGGCCCATGATGCGGTTCATCAGATAGGGCGCGAATTGCTGCAGCCCGATCTGGCCGAGGGTCGAGATGCGCTGGCGTTTTTCGGCGAGCTTTTGTTCCATCAGAGCCTCCCCGCCAGAAGGAAGCCGGAGCCGCCGCCTAGGCCGGCTCCCGGATGGGTCGAAGCGCCGATATGGTAGAGGCCTTTGACGCCGGTCTCGTGGTTGCGGCTTGCCTTGAACGGCCGCCACAGGAAGGACTGGTCGATGGTCGACGAGCCACCATAGGGATCTCCGCCGACAAGGTTGATGTTCATCGCTTCGAGGTCGGCCGGCGAATAGGCGCGGCGCGCAATGACGGTCTCGCGAAACCCGTCGATATGGTTGGCGAGGATCGCCTCGACGCGGTCGGCATAGGCTTCGCGCAGTGCCCCGGTCCAGCGCCCGTCAGCCGGGGCATTCAGCTTGCCGGCGGCATCGCCCTTGATGTGGCGCGGCGCCTCGGGCAGTTGCAGCCAGAGGATCGCCTTGCCTTCAGGACAGCGCGAGGGATCGAGCGCGTGCGGCTGGCCGACGCAGATGGTCGGCACTTCCGGCAGCAGGCCGCGCACCGCCTCGTTGCAGGCTTTCGAAACGCCGTCCAAACCCGGCGTCAGATGCAGCAGCGCCACCTTGTCGAGGCCCCCGCCGCGCCATGCAGGCGGCTTGTCCAGCGCATAGTGGATCTGGAAATTGCCCTTGCCGTAGCGATAGGCCTGCGTGGCCTTGGTTGCCGCCTCAGGCGCATCCTTGCCGAGCAGGCGGCCGTAGAGCTGCGTCGGCGTGACCGAGCAGATGACGCCTTTCGCAGCGCTCAACGTCTCGCCGGAGGCGAGCCGCACGCCGGTGGCACGGCCGCCGCTCTGGACGATCGAGGCGACATCGGCGTCGACGCGGATCTCGCCGCCGCGCTCCTTGATCAGCGCCTCGAAGGCGGCGAGCAGGTTTTTCGCGCCGCCCTTGACGACCGGCGCGCCGGCGGCCTCCAGGGCGAAGGCGATGACCTTGGCGATCTGGCCGGAGAAGGCGTCTTCGGGCCCAAGCCCGGCATGCAGCACCCAGGGTGCCCAGAGCGCGCGGACCGTGTCGGATGAGTAGGTCGTCTCAAGCCAGCCGCGCGCGGGCACCAGCGCCTCGCCCATGAAGGCGGCGAGGTTGCGCGGGCCGCGCCGCCAGGCCTCGCCGGCCAGCAGCTTGGTTGTCGGATAGGACCAGAGCGCGCCGCCGAGCAGACCGAACAGCAGCCCCGCATCGCGCTCGATGCCGCCGACGTCGCCGCCGTGGCGGTCGCCGTCGCCGGCGGCGATCCGGTTGAGCGCCGCGATGTTGGTGGCGCGGTCGGTGGTGAGCACGGCATGGCTGCCGTCCGGCATGAGAACGCCTGTGGGAGTCGCCGTGTGGCAGAACTCCAGCCCATGCCGCGCAAGGTCCTTGCCAAGCGCGGCAAAGGCCGGCGAGGTGATGAACAGCACGAAGGTCGTCGCCATCACGTCATGGACGAAGCCCGGCGCGGTGATCTCCTCGGTGCGCATGCAGCCGCCGATGCGGTCGTTGCGCTCGAGCACCAGCACCTTGGCGCCCTTGGCGCCAAGCATTGCCGCGCAGACCAGGGCGTTGATGCCGCTGCCGACGATGGTGTGATCGGCGGCGGTCATTGAGGGGTGCTCGCGGTCAAGAAATGGACGTCAATCGCGCAAAGCCGAGTTCCTTCGCGCCCCCCTCTGTCCTGCCGGACATCTGCCCCACAAGGGGGGAGATTGGCAGCCTCGGCGCCTTGCTCAATCCTGCGGCGTTGGAGATTGGCGAAAGCACGCGTGACGTCTGATCTCCCCCCTTGTGGGGGAGATGTCCGGCAGGACAGAGGGGGGCGCCGTAGAGCGCTGACGCTCCAAGACGACCACATCGACTCCATCACTCCATTGCCCTCGAGCATGATCTTCTCCCGAAGACCGCCGCCTCGCCCTATTTGCCTGGCACCAGCGCCAGCGCGCGGATCGGGCTGCCGGTGCCGCGCTCGATCTTGAGCGGGGCCGCGATCAGGATAGCGCCCTTCGGCGGCAGCTGGTCGAGATTGCAGAGGCTGGCGAGGCCATAGCGGTTGGCCTTGTGCATCAGCGTGTGGGCCGGGAATGGCGGCTCCATGCCGCCGGCCTTGCCGGCATCGGTACCGATCGTCTCCGAGCCCCAGCCCTTGATATCCTTGCTGATCAGGAACTGGATGGCTTCGGCCGTCGGGCCGGGCGTGTGAGGGCCGGTCTCGTTGGCATTGAGGAACTCGGCTTCCGAGCCGTTGCGCTTGTACCAGTCGGTGCGCATCACCACCCACTCGCCGGGATTGATGGCGCCGTGCTTGGCCTCCCAGGCCTTGATATGGTCGACGGTGAGCAGGAAATCGTGGTCTTCAGCCGCTTCCACTGAGCAGTCGATGACGTTGACCGGACCGATGAAATTCTGCGCCGGAATGGTGTCGGTGGCGCCGTCCGGATAATCCTTGCCGGTAATCCAGTGCTGCGGCGCGTCGAAATGCGTGCCCGAATGCTCGCCGAGCTTCAGCCAGTTCCAGGCCCACCACGGACCGTTCTTGTCGTATTTGGAAATCTCGTGGATCTCGATCTTCGGCGTGTCGACGGCGAGCTCCGGCGGCAGCTTGATCAGCGGCGTGTTCGGCCCGAGCGGCGCCGTCAGGTCGACCACCTTGATGGCGCCCGAGAGCAGCTGGCCGGCGACCTCGCCGAGGAGTTTCTGCGTGTCCATGGTCTTTGTTCCCTCTTGTCTCTGATGATCAAGGCTCGTTGCGGCCCTTAATATACCTACTAGAC
>NZ_RZSA01000347.1:0-6082 GCF_003998075.1 Mesorhizobium sp. M2A.F.Ca.ET.037.01.1.1
GCTAAAGCATGTCTCTCGAAAGTGGGAACCGGTTTCGGGATAAAGACATGCGTAAAATCAAAAACCTAAAGCGCATGGAGCGAATCTGAAAGATCGCGACGCGCTTTAAGTGCCGGACATCACAGAGAGGCGATAAATGTGCCTCGATAGATCCTCCCGGCGATATATTCCGAACCCGGCTCCAGCCGCCGCGACCATCACACTATTGGGCGGCGGTTGCTTCAGTAGAACGCTGTCCCCAGAAACAGAACGGCCCGTCCTGGCCGCTTACTTGACAGGAACTCGTCGTATGAGATTATCCGCTGTGATTTTCGAGGAGAGCAATCGCATGAAGAAGACTTACGAGAAGCCTGTTTTCGTCCGCAAGGGCAAGCTTTCGGCGATTGTGGCGGGTTCTTTGCCCACGCCGGGTTGACGCTGAAATCACCGCCATTTTGAGCATCTATCGATAGGGGACATCCTGATATGAAGAAGACATATGTGAAGCCTGAGTTCGTCCGCAGGGGCAAGCTTTCGGCGATTGTGGCCGGTTCGCCGGCTCCACAGTGATCGAGAGCCCCAAAGCCTGATCTTTCAAGAATCCCCGCCACGGCGGGGATTTCTGTTTCTCAGCCCAACTCCACCCAGACCGGCGCATGGTCGCTGGGGTTTTCCCTTCCCCGCTGCTCGCGATCGATACCGGCCGCTTTCAGTTTCCGCGCCAGCTTCTTCGACAGCAGGATGTGGTCGAGCCGTAATCCGGCATCGCGCGGCCAGCGGTTCCGGCGGTAATCCCAGAAGGTGTAGAGTTTTTCTTCCCTGGGAAAAACCTTGCGCAGCGCGTCCGTCCAGCCCTGCTCGATCAGTGCCGCGAAGGCGGCGCGGCTTTCAGGCTGCACCAGCGCGTTGTCGTCATAAGAGCGTGTCTCATAGATGTCGCGCGGTTCGGGCACGATGTTGAAATCGCCGGCAAGCGCCACCGGCAGGCCGGTATCGAGGAGATCGGTCGCATGCGCGGCGAAGCGCTGGTGCCAGGCGAGCTTGTAGTCGAATTTCGGGCCCGGCCGCGGGTTGCCGTTCGGCGCGTAGAGGCAGGCGATGACGACGCCGTCGACCGCGGCCTCGATGTAGCGGGCCTGGCGGTCGGCATCGTCGCCGGGCAGCGCGTCGCGCGTCAGCACGGGCTCGGCGCCGCGCGCTAGGATAGCGACGCCGTTCCAGGTCGGCTCGCCCTTCCACACCGCGCCATAGCCGGCATTGGCAAGCCGGGTCAGCGGGAACTGCGTGTCGCGGGATTTCAGCTCCTGCAGGCAGACGACATCGGGTTTTGCCCGCGCGAGCCAGGCGAGCAGGTTTTCCAACCGGCTGTTGATGTTGTTGATGTTGAAGGTGGCGAGTTTCATGTTTGGATGCCGCCGCTTCGCGCCTCGTCATCCTCGGGCTTGACCCGAGGATCCATGCCGTGACCTTCGCCGTGGAACGCGGCGGAGAAGAATTTTGCCCCGTCGCAGCGCTCGTATGTAACGGCATGGATCCTAGGGTCTGCGCGCGTCGCTTCGCTCCTTGCTTCGCCCTAGGATGACGAAGCCGAGGGCTGCGCGAACTTAGCCACCATTGTCTCCGCCACCGTCTTCAAATGATCCGCAGTCGAAAAACCCGAGATCGCCTTGCGCGGCTTCAGATCGTGGTCGCCGTCCTCCAGCCAAATCATCTCTATCGCCGAGGAAAGGCCGTAGGTCGCGACCTCCTCCTTGGCGCCGAACTCATCGCGCGTGCCTTGGAAGATCAGTGCCGGCGTCTTCAGGTCAAGGAGATGCTTTGTCCGCAACTGCTCCGGCTTGCCTGGCGGATGGAACGGGTAGCCGAGGCAGGCGAGACCAACGATTTCGCCTTTTTCAAACATCTCGTCGGCGACCATCGAGGCGACGCGGCCGCCCATCGACTTGCCGCCGATGATCAGCTTGCCGGTCACGCCTTTGGCGCGCAGATCGGCGATCGCCTTCACATATTCCGGGTTGACCGTCTCGGCGCGCGGCGGCGGCTTGCGGTGGCCATAGCGGCGCGCGGCCATATAGTGGAACTCGAAGCGCGCGACCTGGAAGCCGGCCGCCGCGAGCGCCTTGGCGGTGGCGGTCATCGAAGGCGAGTCCATCGACGCGCCGGCGCCATGGGCGAGCAGGATGGTGACGGGAGCAGTGTCGAAGCCGTCGAAGAGGAAGTGGGTCATGGATGCGCCAACCTCGCCTTCTCCCCTTGTGGGAGAAGGTGGCCGAGCGAAGCTCGGACGGATGAGGGGTGCTCCAGCTTGGCGGATACGTCCGCCAATATCCTTACTTGCGACAAGGTCACCAGCGCCTCATTCCTTCCAACACCCCTCATCCGTCTCGGCGCTGCGCGCCGATCCACCGCCCGGGGGCGAGCCACGGGTCTCGCCCCGTCCTTCGGACCCCACAGGGGGAGAAGGAAGAAGCGCTACCCCGCCGTGCGCGCCATGTGCAAATCCACGAACTGGATTCCCTTCTGCGCAGTCCGCGCCCATTCGGACTCCGAGTCCAGCTCCAGATAGCGCACCCACAGCCGCCGCGCCTCCGTCAGATCGCCCGCGTCGAACTCCAGCCGCGCCAGGTTGAACACCGGGTCGGCATAGGTCTTGTCGAGGGCGATCGCCTTCTGCAGGTGCCGCCTTGCCGACGCCACCTTGCCCCCGTCGCTCATCAGCCCGGCGAGGTTGAACCAGGCTTCGACGAAACCGGGGTCGAGCTTGATCGCCCGGGCATAGTCATGCGCCGCTTCGGCGATCCGGCCGGCGCCGCGCAGGCAGTTGGCGCGGTTGAAGGCGGCGATGGCGTCCTTCGGGTCGATCGCCAGGCAGCGCTGGTAGAGCGCGGCCGCATCGTCATGGCGCTCTTCTTCTTCCGCCATCTCGGCCTCGGTGAAGAGCTCTTCCAGCGTGTCGTCTTCCGGCGAGCCGAGGTCGAACAGCAACTGGCCGTCGAGCTCGCTCGTCCCATCCTCGAGATAAATCGCGTCCCGTCGGCCGTGCTGCGAGCCGAGATTGAGCGATTTTGCCGTGAGCGATGCGACCGGGCCGGAACGGTGCACCGATCGCGCGATCGCGCCCCAGGTGGCGCCGCTGGCGATCAGCCCGGCATATTTGCGAGCCAGGATCAGGTCGCGGAAGGAATAAGGCTCGCCGTCATGCTCGAAAGCGTCGAACAGCGAGAGCATGTCGAGATCGCCGCCCGCAAGCCGCGACTGGTCGATCAGCGATTGCCGGGACAGCGACGAGGCGTCGGGCGCCTTCATCAGGCCGAGCAGGCGCAGGAAACCGTTCTCGCTGATGAGTTGCCGGCCAGCTTCGCGTTCGGCCTTGGCGCGGCGCTCGATCTCGGCGTCGCCGGATTTCGCCTTGGCCAGAAGCGCGCGACCGAACACGACATGAGTGGTGCGGCGGGTGACGCCGCGCCTCAGCTCCGCATGGCGGCGCTCGACCTCGCGCGCGGCGAGCCGCAGCGGAAAGGCGGCCAGCGCGCCGACGACGCCGAAGACGGCGCCTGGAACGATCACCGGCCCTCCCGTCACTTCTTGCTCTTGCCGACGGCCTTCAACAGGTTCGCCTTCAGCGGGTTCTCAGGTGCACCGCCGGCAGCCGTCTTACTGGCGGGCTTTGCGGGCGCTTCCTCGGCCTTGCTCTTCGACTTGGCCGGGGGCTTGGCCTGCTGCGACAGGCTGGCCTTCAGCGCATCCATGAGGTTGATGACATTGCCGCGCTCGGGCGCCGCCGCAATGATCGGCTTGTGGCCCTTCAGCTTCTCGCGGATCATCGCCATCAGCGCCACCTCGTAGCGATCCTCATAGTTCTTCGGATCGAAGTGGGTTTGCTTCTGCTTGATCAGCGCCATGGCAAGCTCCAGCATTTCCGGATCCGGCTTGCCGGCCGGGATGTTGCCGAAATATTCAGCCGTGCCGCGCACTTCGTTGGGGTTCCTCAAGGTACAGACGAACATGCCGTTCTTGCGCGCGCCGATGGTCACCACGCGCTCGCGGCTGGAGAGGACCAGCCGCGCAATCGCCAGCTTGCCGGATTTGCGCATGGCTTCGCGCAGCACCGCGAAGGTTTCTTCCGCCATGGCGCCGTCGGGCGCGAGATAATAGGGCGAGTCCTGGTAAATGACATCGACCTCGCCCTCATCGACGAAGGCCTCGATGTTCATCGTGTGATTGGATTCGATCCGGACCGCGTCGAGATCGGCGTCGTCGATGATGATGTACTGCTTGTCCTCATATTCGTAGCCCCGCACCAGATCCGACCGCTCGACCAGGCCAAGCTCGGGATCTACCGGCTTCATGTTGATGCGGTTGTGCGTCTTCTTATGCAGCTGATTGAACGAGATGCGCTCGCTCGCGCTGGTGGCCGGGTAAAGCCGGACCGGACAGCTGACGAGGCTGAGCTTGAGGTAACCTTTCCAACTTGCCCTGGGCGCCATGATGAACTCCTACGCGGCCATGCACTGACACTATGTTGGAGCATGGTCCTGTCGCGATCATGCTCTTGCAGCGCTTCGTCCGTAGGACGATTGAGGCTGCGGAAATCCCGCACCGACCCGTGATGGTACTGCCGAATTCCTAGCGAAGTGTTTTCTGAGGCCGGTTGGCGCGGAGGATAGTTCAAATTGTAGGAAGCGTCGATGGAGTGGATTGAGACGCTGGAGATTAGCCGAAGCCCCGAAGCTTCGTCATCCTAGGGCGAAGCAAGGAGCGAAGCGACGCGCGCAGACCCTAGGATCCATGCCGTGACATGCGAGCGCCGCGACGGTGCAGATCGCTTACCAGCCCGCCCCGCGAAAGAGCTCGGACCATTCTGGATTGGTCTTCTCGATCAGTTCGATCTTCCATTTTCGTGGCCAGCGCTTGAGCGATTTCTCGCGCTGTATGGCATCGGCGATATTGAAGTATTCCTCGTACCAGACTAGACGTTGCACGCCGTAGCGGCTGGTGAAACGCGAGCCTTGGCCGTTCTTGTGCTCGGGCATCCGACGCGCGAGGTCGTTGGTGACACCGATGTAGATCGTGCCGCCTTTCTGGCTCGCGGTCATATACACGTAACCTGTCATCGAGCGATTCTAATTGCCGCTGGTTCTGGTGGCTATTCTTCTGGACGCGCCTAAGGCCAATGTCACGGCATGGATCCTAGGGTCTGCGCGCGTCGCTTCGCTCCTTGCTCCGCCCTAGGATGACGAAATCCTAGCGCTTGCGCTGCCCTCTCAAGCCGGCGCGGCCCCCTCTCCGGCCGCTACGCGGCCACCTCTCCCCCACTCCGTGGGGGCGAGGAACTAGCGTTCCACCACCGGCAAATCCCGCGCCGCCTCATCGATCTCAGCCCAGGGATCGCCCGAGGTCTCCAGCAGGCCCGGCAGCGAGGCGTAGTTCAGGTCCTCCGGCGCGTCGATGGTCTCGAGGTCTGTCCAGCTCACCGGCGTCGAGGCCGGCAGGTTGGTGCGGGCGCGCAGCGAATAGGGAGCGGCGGAGGTGTGGCCGCGGGCGTTGCGGTGGAAGTCGATGAAGATGCGCTTCTTGCGGTTCTCCTTGCCCATGGTGGTGGTGAAGGTGTCGGGCGCGCTTGCCGCGAGCAAGGTGGAAATGGCGCTGCTCGCCTGGTGCAGTTTCTTCCAGTTCTGCTTTCGGGTCACCGGCACGGTGATGTGGATGCCCTTGCCGCCGGAGGTCTTCACGAAGGGCACCAGGCCGAGGCTTTCCAGCCCGCCCTTGATGTGGACCGCCGCCTCGACCACCTCGCGCCACGAAATCCCCTCGCCCGGGTCGAGGTCGAAGACGATCTGGTCCGGCCTGTCGAGTTTTGTGCGGTGCGTGCCCCAGGTATGGAACTCGACGACGCCGAATTGCGCCAGCGCCAGATAGCCCTTGGCGTCCTCGACCGAAAGATAGGTTTTCGTCTCGCCTTCCGAATTGACGCTCTCGAACACCGCCACCGAAGGCGGCATGCCGGTGAAGGCGTGGCGCTGGAAGAAGCAGTCCTGCGGCTTGCCGGTCGGGCACCGCACCAGCGACACCGGCCGGCCGATGATATGCGGCAGCATGAAAT
>NZ_RZSA01000348.1:0-6082 GCF_003998075.1 Mesorhizobium sp. M2A.F.Ca.ET.037.01.1.1
CGCTTATGCCCGCGCAAGGCATATCGTCTCAGGCAGCGCCGCCCTGGCGCTGGCGCTTTGGCTGACTCCTGCCGCGTCTCCCGCCGAGCCGGTCGATGTCGAGCTGGTGCTGGCGGTCGATGTCTCGCTTTCCATGTCACCGGCTGAGCTGGAGATCCAGCGTCATGGCTACGCGGCGGCGCTGATGCATGACAACGTGCTGAAGGCTATCGCCGACGGCGCCTATGGCAAGATCGCCGTCACCTATGTCGAATGGGCGGGCACGACCTGGCAGCGAGTCGTCGTGCCGTGGACCGTGATCGCCAACCGCGCCGACGCCGAGAGGTTCGTCGCGAAGCTCGAAGCCAACCCGCCGGACAGCGCCCGGCGCACCTCGATTTCCGGGGCGCTGAGCTTCGGCAGCGATCTGTTCGCAGAGAGCGGATTCCAGGGGACCAAGCGTGTCATCGATGTTTCCGGCGATGGGCCGAACAACCAGGGCGCGCCGGTCGATCTCACCCGCGACGAGGTGGTCAGGCAAGGCATCACCATCAACGGCCTGCCGCTGATGACGCGCGGCGGTTTCAGCGGCGCCTTCGACGTCGATAATCTGGACCGCTATTACAGCGACTGCGTCATCGGCGGACCGGGCGCCTTCATGATCCCGGTCAATGACTGGACGCAGTTTCCCGAAGCGATCCGCCGCAAGCTGGTGCTGGAGCTCGCCGGTTCGGCTTCACCGCAACGGGCGGCCGAAGGGGCCGCGCATCCGCCGGTCGTGCTCGCCGATAACAGGCCGGCCGCCGACTGCCAAGCCGGCGAAAAGATGTGGCGCAACCGCGGCTGGGGCATGCCGTGAGGGGAGGAGGAGCAGGCAACCGTTCAGGATGACGTTTCGTTGAAACGCCGCTTCATTGACAAGCCTTTTGGCGTCTGTGAGACAATTCGCGCTCACCACAAAAAGGGGAACCACAATGAACAGGACCACCATTTTCGCGGCAACGCTGACGGCGGCCGCCATGCTTGGCGCGCCCGCGATGGCTGCCACCTCGCTCACCATCGGCATCAGCGGCTGGACCGGCTTCGCGCCGCTGACTCTGGCCAAGCAGGCCGGGCTTTTCGAAAAGCACGGGCTCGACGTCACGCTCAAGAAAGTGCCGCAGGCGAGCCGGCCGCTGGCCATCGCCAGCGGCGACCTGCAATGCGCGGCGACCACGGTCGAAACCTGGATGGTGTGGAACGCCAGCGGCGTCACCACCAAGCAGATCTTCCAGCTCGACAAGTCCTATGGCGCCGACGGCATCGTCGTGCGCAACGACATCAAGTCCGTCGCCGACCTCAAGGGCAAGAATGTCGCCTCGTCCGCGCCTGGAACCTCGCCCTATTTCCTGCTCGCCTGGGTGCTCAACAAGAACGGCATGTCGACCAAGGACGTCACCGTCGTCAATCTGGAGCCGGATGCGGCGGCGCAGGCCTTCCTGGCCGGCCAGAACGATGCCGCCGTCACCTATGAGCCGTTCATTTCAGCGGTCCGCGACAAGGCCGACCAGGGCCATATCCTGGCGACCACGCTCGACTACCCGATGGTGCTGGACACCGTCGGTTGCACGCCGGACTTCCTCAAGGCCAATCCCGATGCCGCCAAGGCGCTCGCCGACAGCTATTTCGACGCGCTCGACCTGATCAAGAAGGATCCGCAGAAATCCTACGAGATCATGGGCGCCGACGTGAAGCAGTCGGCCAAGGAATTCGAGGATTCGGCCAAGTACCTGAAATGGGCCGACAAGGCGGAGAATAAGCAGTTCTTCACCAAGGAGTTCCAGGATTTTTCCAAGACCGCGGCCGATCTTTTGCTGCAGATGGGGCTGATCAAGGAAGTCCCGGATGTGACGACGCTTGCCGACACCAGCGCGGTGGCCAACTGATCGCGCAATCACCCTATCGGCGGCGCAAGGCCGCCGCTCCCTTCTCGCTAAAGCGCGTCGCGATCCTTCAGATACGCTCCTCGCGCTTTAGCTCTTTCATTTTGCGCATGTCTTTACCCGAACCGGTTTCCACTTTCGGGAGCCATGCTTTAAGGACAGGGCCTGAATGCTGCGTCCCTTGCACCCCGTTGCGCCGGGCACGCGAAGCGCGCTCGGCATCGCCTTTTTCGTGCTGTTCGTGGCCTTCTGGGCGTGGATCACGCTCGGCGGCCATGTGAACCGGATCTTCCTTGCCGATCCTCTGTCGATGCTCAAGGACGGCTGGCGGCTGCTCGTCGAAGACCGGTTCTGGCTCGACATATTGATCACCATCTGGCGCGTCTTCGGCGGCTTCGTGCTGGCCTCGATCGTCGCGGTGCCGATCGGCATCGCGATGGGCGCCTGGAAGCCTGTCGAAGCCCTCCTCGAGCCGTTCGTGTCCTTTGCCCGCTACCTGCCGGCATCCGCCTTTATCCCGCTGCTCATCCTGTGGGCCGGCATCGGAGAATTCGAGAAGCTCCTGGTGATCTTCGTCGGCTCTGTGTTCCAGATCATCCTGATAGTCGCGGTCAAGGTCGGCAGTACGAGGCGAGACCTGGTCGAGGCCGCCTATACGCTGGGGGCGACCGACAACGGCATCGTCAAGCGCGTGATCATGCCGGCCAATGCGCCGGAGATCGCCGAAACGCTGCGCCTGGTGCTTGGCTGGGCCTGGACCTATGTGATCGTCGCCGAGCTGATCGGCTCGTCGTCGGGCATCGGCTACATGATCATCAACAGCCAGTCGCGGCTGGCGACGGGGCAGATCATCTTCGGCATCATTGTCATAGGGCTGATCGGGCTTCTGTCCGATTTCGCCTTCAAGGCGCTCAACCGCTGGCTCTTTCCATGGAGCCTGGCATGAGCAAGCTGCTGATCGAAGGCGTCTCGCGGACCTTTGCCGGGGTAGGGGGCGGGCAGCCGGTGCGGGCGCTGCAGCCGGTCGACCTCGCGGTCGCGGCGAATGACTTCATCACCATCCTTGGGCCATCCGGCTGCGGCAAGTCGACCTTGCTCAGGATCGTCGCCGGACTGGAGGCGCCGAGCACGGGCCGCGTGCTGCTCGACGGCAAGGCGGTCACAAGGCCGGGACCAGACCGCGGCATGGTGTTCCAATCCTACACGCTGTTTCCCTGGCTGACGGTCGCCGAAAACATCGGTTTCGGCCTGCACGAGCAAGGCCGGCCCGAGCGCGAGCGCAACGAGATCGTCGCCTCCTATATCGATCTCGTCGGCCTGAAAGGCTTCGAGAGCCACTGGCCGAAACAGCTTTCGGGCGGCATGCAGCAGCGCACGGCAATTGCGCGGGCGCTGGCCAACGATCCCGAAATCCTGCTGCTCGACGAGCCGTTCGGTGCGCTCGACAACCAGACGCGCGGGTTGATGCAGGAATTGCTGCTCGGCATCTGGGAGCGGCGCAAGAAGACGGTGCTGTTCGTCACCCATGACATCGAAGAGGCGATCTTCATGGCGTCGCGGGTGATCGTGATGAGCGCCCGGCCCGGCCGCATCAAGTCGGACGTGCCAGTCGACCTGCCGCATCCGCGCCACTACACGCTGAAGACCAGCCCGGAATTCTCGGCGCTCAAGGCGCAGCTCACCGAAGACATCCGTATCGAGGCGATGCGGACGGCGCAGGTGTAGTCAGTTCGACACATACTGGATCGGGTCGGGAAAAATGCTTGGCTCGTTCAAGAGACGTTTTAGCCGTGGAAGATCACGGACGGGAGCTTCCAGAGTCGCCATGAACGCAGCCCATTTCTCCGCGTCGAGACCGAAGCTGCGCCGGTCGGCCAGATTGTCGAATTGAGTCGCTCTCGTGGTCATGTGACACCTGATCAAGCCGCCAGCAATTGCTTGCGGTCGACGCGCTCCTGCTGCGGCGAGCGGGCATAGAGTTCGCGGTAGCATTTGGAGAAATGCGAGGCGGAAACGAAGCCGCATGCGACTGCCACTTCGACCACCGGCAGCGACGACTGGATGAGCAGATGCCTGGCGCGGTCGAGCCGGATCTCCAGATAGTAGCGGGCGGGCGACCGGCCCATCTCGGTGCGGAACAGGCGCTCGATCTGCCGGCGCGACAGATCGACATGGTCGGCGATCTCGATCAGCGACAGCGGTTCGGAGAGGTTCGCCTCCATCAACTCGATGATGGTGAGCACCTTGGAATTTTGAACGCCGAGGCGGGCACGCAGCGGCAGGCGCTGGCGATCGGTCGGACTGCGCACGCGGTCGGTCAGCACCTGCTCGCAGACGCGGTTGACCAGGCTCTCGTCGAAATCATCGCCGATCAGCTTCAGCATCATGTCGAGCGCGGCGGTGCCGCCGGCGCAGGTGTAGACATTCTGGTCGATTTCGAAGAGGTCGGCGAAGACATTGGCTTTCGGGAAGGCCTCGGAGAAGCCCGGCAGGTTTTCCCAATGAATTGCGCAGCGCTTGTTGGACAGCAGGCCCGCGGCGGCCAGGATATGCGCGCCGGTGCACAGGCCGCCGACGGCGACGCCGCGATTATACTCTTCGCGCAGCCAGGCGAACGCCGATTTGTTGTGGTAGCGCTCGACATTGATGCCGCTGCAGACGATCGCCATGTTCGGCCGGTCCGGCCCGGCCATCTTCCTGCGCTCCTCCTCCAGCGAGGTGTTGACGGCACATTCGACGCCGTTCGAGGCGCGAACCGGTTTGCCGTCGATGCTCGCCAGGCGCCAGCTATAGGCCTCATAGCCGAGCATCCGGTTGGCCGAGCGAAGCGGATCGAGCGCCGTCGCGAAGGCGATCATGGTGAAGTCGGGAACGAGGAAGAATACAAACGATCTCTTGATCGGGTGCTTTACGGCATTCACGGTGAAACCTCACGCAGCCATGACGCGAACAGGATGTCGCGAACAGCATAGCGACAACAGGAAAAACCATTCCTGTCAATCGGGTAGGCGGCTAAGTGAAGATTAAATTTGCGACACGAGTCGCAAATGGGCAATAGGTGCAACCGCAGGGCGTCGCTGCACCGACGACAAGTGGCAATACCGAAATGAAAACGCCGCCACGGCAAGCCGGGCGGCGTTTGAATTCAGCTAATCGGTACTGGATTGTCTCAGGCAACGAAGCCGAGACGAGCAGCGGCCACGGCGCCGGTCTGGCCGGGCATGGTCTTGGCGAGACGCTGACGCTCCAGAGCGGTCGTCAGGTTCACTTCGCGGCGGGCAAACAGGCGGGCAAAGAGCTTCATCATCATCTCCATTTGGTTGCTCAGACGGGTCGCCTTCGCTTGATGGAGTGGGGCAGCTCGTTTTTGCTGGCGCCGATATAGGCTCGCTTCGGCAAAAACTAAATCGCAAAAACGAAGCGCTTGATATGAAAAGCGACACGATTTGCGACATTTTTGGGCAACGTGCTCACAATTTCCTATTATTTACAGTGCTTTACCTGGCCTGTTAACCCGTTATGCGAGTGGTTCATATGCGTCATGCAGCGGCGGCATGGCTGTAAAAGTCGTTTGATGCAAACAAAAAGGCCTAAAACAAACAAAAAGGCCTGCCGAGCTGACGCGGCAGGCCTTCAGATCTCCATACACACGTGATTACTTCGCTCCGGCCCAGCTTCCGACACCGTGGCGCAAGCCGGTCTTTACGTCGGCTGCTTCCGGCCAGCCGATATCCTTCTGCAGTTCGATCGGCAGCGCATGGATGGCGCGTTCGGTCTGATAGCGGGCGCGGGCCGCGCTGAATTCGGTCGCAAGCCGACCGATGGACGACAGGATAGACATTTCTTTCTCCTCTATGCGGGCAGGGAGGCGCCCGTCACTGCGTTAAGTCAGGTCTGTTTCAGCTTCATTTCATGTCGATTGCAGGACTGTGTCAGGGTCGTCTCATGGCTGCTTTTGGCAGCATCCTGCATCGATTGAGTTGACTATGCGCCCGGACTGATGTTCAATCAAACGAAATGGAATGATGGATTGCATCAGAAAAATTGAAGGTCGGCTCCCATGAACGCCCCGCTCAATCACCCTTTGCCGCTGCTTGACCTCGATGTGCTGCGCACCTTCGTGGCGATCGCCGAGACTGGCTCCTTCACCACCGCCGCCAACGCGGTGTTCCGCACCCCGT
>NZ_RZSA01000349.1:0-6054 GCF_003998075.1 Mesorhizobium sp. M2A.F.Ca.ET.037.01.1.1
GAGCGGTGCGGCCTTCCGATCCACGGCAACCATTCGACCGACTATCGAAGCTGGTTGGCGCAGCTATGCGCCTGTCGCGCCTGCCCGACTGTAAACAGCCTCACACAGCAATGCTTGTATCGAGCGCGTCGCTGTCGTCTGCCGCAGCTCGGCATCAATCGAAACATGCCCTTTCCGACGCGGGCACCGGCGCTCGCAACCGCCGTTCCGCTTCCTCGATTAAGGCCCGGATTCTACGGGATTTTTCCGGCCCAGACGAGGTCGAACTTACAGCCTTGGCATTTCCATATTCCTACAAGCCGTTGCATTTCAATGGAAAATATGTCTATATTGAATGAGTATTCAACAAAAAGAAGAGCATTCCGATGAACCCGCACCTCCGTGACGTGGCGATCCCCAACGATTGGGACCGGCGGGGTTTGCCGGGGTGGAGCTACCATTCCAACGCCCTTCTCGAGCTCGAGAAGGAATATGTCTTTCGCAATCACTGGCAGATCGCCGGCCATGTCTCCGACGTGCCGAAACCGGGCGACTATTTGACCATGGACGTCATCGGCGAACGCGCGCTGATCGTGCGCGGCAAGGACGGCGTCGTGCGCGCCTTCAACAACATGTGCCGCCACCGCGGCAGCCGCGTCGTAGCCGACAGCCAGGGCAGCTGCAAGAACGCGCTGGTCTGCCCGTTCCACGGCTGGGTCTACAATCTCGACGGCACGCTGCGCGGCGCTGCCCGTCCGCGCTCCTTCCCCGAGCTCGACAAGACCGAGTTCGGCCTGATGCCGCTCGACCTCGAAATCTGGATGGGGTTCATCTTCATCCGCTTCCGCAAGGGCGGCCCGCAGCCCTCGGTGGCCGAGCTGCTCAAGCCGATCGAAGCCGAGATGGCGCATTACAACGTCGCCGACATGGTGCCGTCCTGGGGCATCTGGACCCAGAAATCGCCGGTCAACTGGAAGTCGGTGCGCGACGTCGACAATGAAGGCTATCACGTCGCCATGGCGCATCCGGCGCTGCAGGACCTCTACGGCGCCACCTATTTCGACGAGCCTTTCATCAATGGCGTGTCGCGCTCCTTCGCCACCTACAATCCACATGCCGGCCGGCGCTGGAGCGTGCGCGAATACATCAAGCTCGCGCCCGAGGCCACGCATCTGCCGGAGCATCTGCGCAAGGCCTGGATCTATTACGGCATCTTCCCCAACAACGCGCTGTCGATCATGCCGGAATCCGTCCAATTCTATCAGGAGTTCCCGCTGTCGACCGGCGAGACGCTGCTGCGCGGCGCCATCTACCGCCACAAGGACGAGACCCGCGAACAGGCGGCGGCGCGCTACCTTGCGTACCGCATCGACCGCGACACCATGAACGAGGACGTGCAGCTTTCGGTGTGGTCGAACGAATCCATGCTGTCGGAGGCTTTTGAAGGCTTCTACTTGTCGGATTTGGAGTACGGCGTGCGCACCCACCACGACCATCTGCGCAGGCAGGTCCCGGTGCTGAACCTGGAGACGGCGCCCGAGGAAAAGGACATGTGGGGACTGAACGACGCGCTGCGGTCGAGGGGATGAGCTCTTCCTTCTCCCCGTAAAGCGGGGAGAAGGAAAGACTTTACCCCCGCCAGACGCCTTCCTTCCGCAAATCATCCATAGTCCGCGAAATCCCTTCGCGCAGGATCGCCACCATGTCGTCGACCTGCTCCCTGGTGATGATCAGCGGCGGCGACATCACGCACATGTTGATCAGCGGCCGCACCAGAAGGCCGAGCTCGTGGCAATGCGCGTCGATGCGTTTGCCGACATTCTTGTCGAGTTGCAGCGGATCCTTGCTTTCGCGATCGGCCACGCATTCGACGCAAGCCATGAGGCCGACGCCGCGCACCTCGCCGACCAGCGGCAGCTCTTCAAGCGTCTTCAACTGCGCCTGGAAATAGGGCGCGATCTCGCGGGTGTGCTGAAGCACGCCCTCTTCCAGCAGGTCGAGATTCTTCAGCGCCACCGCGCAGCCGATCGGATGGCTCGTGTAGGTGAGGCCATGACCGAACAATGCGTCGGGATGGTTGGAGCGGCGCAGCTCTTCCAGCAGCCGCTCGGACATGATGACGCCGCCGAGCGGGAAATAGCCCGACGTGATCCCCTTGGCGAAGGTGATCATGTCCGGATCGATGCCGAACACATCGCCGGAGGCGAAGACATGGCCGAGCCGGCCGAAGCCGGTCACCACCTCGTCCGAGACATAGAGGATATCGTTCTCGCGGCAGATCTGGCGGATGCGCTTCAGATACCCGTCCGGCGGCACGACGACGCCGCCCGAGGCCTGCACCGGCTCGCCGACAAAAGCGCCGATGCGGTCGGCGCCGACGCGCGCGATCGTGTCGCGGAACTGATCAACCAGGAAGTCGGTGAAGGCGGCAACGCTCATGCCTTTGGGCCGGCGGAACGGATCGGGCGAGGAAAGCTTGATCACCAGATCGCTTGCGCCGTCCATCCAGTCGTGATCGCGCGGACGACCGTTGAGCGAGGCCGAGAGATAGGTCGAACCGTGATAGGCGCCGCCACGGCTGAGGATCAGCTTCTTCTCCGGCCGTCCGCGCACATTGTTGCAGAACTGCATGAAGCGCAGCGCCGTCTCCACCGCCGATGATCCGCCGGTGGTGAAGAAGGTGTGGCTGAGGTCGCCGGGCGCCGCATCGGCGATGCGGCGGGCAAGCTCAGCCGATGGCGCGTTCATAGTGTACCACGGGGTGTTGTAGGAGAGCGCCATCGCCTGGTCGTACATGACCTTGGCCAGCTCCTCGCGGCGGTGCCCGACATTGATGCACCACATGCCGGCCGGGCCGTCGATCAGCCGCTTGCCGGAGGCGTCGGTGATGTAGATGCCGTCGCCCTCGCCGATCAGCGTGCGCGCCTCGGCGCCGACCGAGCCGGCATAGGGCCAGGGCTGGACGAGATGGCGCTTGGCAAGCTCGACCGCATCGTCATCGCCAGGCCCGATCAGTTCGCTTGCCTTGATCTTGCTTTGAGCCGCCATCTTCGCCTCGCATCGCCAGAGTTGCCGAATTCTTACCGAACATCGAACGACGCGGAAGACCATGGAAACTCGGCTTTCTGTCGCTATATTTTGAATATCCGTTCAATCAATATCGCAGAAATAGCGCTTGATTTCAATCGGCGGATGCGCTCATGATGAAAGAAAGCTGGCAAGCTAGGAGCGATCGCGCTCCAAGCATAAATCGGGAACAGGCGGCCGGCGCCAAGGCATGATCCCGAAAAGTGGGAACCGGTTTTCGGATAAGATCATGCTCAACGAGGAGTTAGGCCAGGATAACGATCTAGCGGAACGTTATCCTAGCGAATGGGAAGGCCGAATGGCGGGACAGTCCGAGCCAGCTACCGAAATCACGCCCGGAGCGCTGCAATGACGGTTGCCGCGGAAGGGTCGCCCCCGTTGCGCATGGCGGGGGCCAGACGAAATCCCCTTCTGCAGTCGGAAGCCGTCCAGGGCTTTGCCCTGATCAGTCCCACCTTTGTCTACGCCCTTATTCTTCTCGTCCTGCCGATCCTGGTCGTTATCGCCCATTCCTTCTGGACGCAGAACTATCTCACCATCGACCACACCTTCACCCTGGAGAACTACCGGATCGCGCTGACCGAGCCGATCTACCGCGACCTGCTCTGGCGCTCGCTCTACATCTCGCTGACGGTCAGCCTGTTGACGGTGGCGCTCGCCTACCCGATCGCCTATTTCATTTCCTTCCATGGCGGCCGCCACAAAAGCCTGTGGCTGTTCCTCATCACCATCCCGTTCTGGACGAGCTACCTGCTGCGCGTGATGTCGTGGAAGGTGATCCTTGGCTACAATGGCGTGTTGAATTCCGGCCTGATGGGCCTTGGCATCATCAGCGAGCCGTCGGACGCGCTGCTCTACAATTCCACCGCCGTCATCATCACGCTCACCCATGCCTGGGCGACCTTCGCCATCCTGCCGATCTTCGTTTCGCTGGAGAAGGTCGACCGCACGCTGGTCGAAGCGGCGACCGATCTCGGCGACGGGCCGCTGCGCTCCTTCCTGCGCGTCACCCTGCCGCTGTCGGCGCCCGGCGTCATCTCGGCGGCGCTGATCGTGATGATCCCGACCGTCGGCGACTATGTCACGCCGAAGCTGGTCGGCGGCAAGGACGGCGTCATGATCGCCAACGCCATCCAGGCGCAGTTCGGCAAGGCGTCGAACTGGCCGCTGGGTGCTGCGCTCTCGGTCACCACGATGGTCATCGTCTCGCTGATGGCCGGCGCCACGGTGCTGATCATTCGCGCTTTACAAAGGTTGGCGCGATGACGGCAACAAGACGTTTCCGGCCGGGATGGCTGTCGAGCTACGCCACGCTCTACGTCCTGTTCCTCTATCTGCCGGTGATCTTCCTGCCGATCTTCTCGATCAACACGGCGGCGACACCGAAATTCCCGCTCTCTGGCGTCACGCTGCACTGGTACGAGGACCTGCCGAAAACGCCGGCGCTGATCGACGCGACCTGGAACAGCCTGATCGTCGGCGTCTCCGCCTCGATCCTGTCGACGGTGCTCGGCATCCTCGCCGCCCGCTCGATCACCCGCTATCGCTACCCCGGCCGCCGCGCCATCAACGGTCTGATCATGGCGCCGCTGGTGCTGCCCGAGGTGATCGTCGCCATCTCCATGCTGCTGATCATGCTGCAGCTGGGCCTCAGCCTGTCGCTGTTCACCGTGGTGCTCGGCCATGTGCTGGTCTGCATCCCCTATTCGATGACCGTCCTGACCTCCGGCTTCGAAGGCTTCGACCGCAGCCTGGAGGAGGCCTCCGCCGATCTCGGCGAAAGCGCCTTCGGCACTTTCCGGCGGGTGACACTGCCCATGGTGGCGCCGGCAATCATCTCCAGCCTGCTCGTCTGCTTCACCATCTCGCTCGACGAATTCATCATCGCCTTCTTCCTTACCGGCACCGAGGCGACGCTGCCGATCTACATCTGGGGCCAGTTGCGTTTCGCGGCCAAGCTTCCTGGTGTGCTGGCGCTCGGCACCTTGTTGCTGTTGGCGTCCTTCGCGCTGATGACAATTGCCGAAATCCTGCGCCGCCGCGCGGCGAGACGCACCCAGAACGAGGGAGGCCTCCATGCTTGAGCGGGTCCAGTCCGAGCGCATCCAATCCCACCGCACCATGATCGACATCCGCGACGTCACCCGCAGCTACGGATCGTTCAAGGCGCTGGACAACGCCTCCCTGGCGATCCGCGAAGGTGAGTTCTTTTCGCTGCTCGGGCCCTCAGGCTGCGGCAAGACCACGCTATTGCGCATGATCGCCGGTTTCGACACGCCGAGCAGCGGCTCGATCGCCGTCGACGGCCAGCCGATGGACGGCATTCCCGCCAACCGGCGGCCCACCAACATGGTCTTCCAGAGCTATGCGATCTTCCCACATCTCAATGTCGAGCAGAACGTCGCCTACGGGCTGAAGCGGCTGAAGCTGCGGGGCGGCGAAGAAGAACGCCGCGTCGAGGAGGCGCTGGCCCAGGTCTCGCTCACCGGCCTCGGCAAGCGCCGCGCCACCGAGCTTTCCGGCGGCCAGCGCCAGCGCGTGGCTTTGGCCCGGGCGCTGGTCATGCAGCCGAAGGTGCTGCTGCTCGACGAACCGCTCTCGGCCCTCGACAAGAAGCTGCGCGAGCAGATGCAGGTCGAATTGCGCCGCCTGCAGCAGGCGGTCGGCATCACCTTCGTGTTGGTCACTCACGACCAGTACGAGGCCTTGGCTATGTCTGACCGCATCGCCGTGATGTTCGGCGGCCGCATCGCGCAGGTCGCCTCGCCGAAGGAGATCTACCAGCGCCCGGTCAACCGCCAGGTCGCCGACTTCCTAGGCGGCATGAACTTCGTCAAGGCCGAGATCGTCGAGGAGAACGGCGCTTCGCTGGTGCTGGACACGCTGGGCTTCGGCCGCGTCAGGACCGACAAGCCGAAGGCTTTCATGCGCAACGGCGGCGCGGCGACGCTCGGCATCCGGCCCGAACGCCTGCGCGTTCTGTGGGAC
>NZ_RZSA01000034.1:0-14556 GCF_003998075.1 Mesorhizobium sp. M2A.F.Ca.ET.037.01.1.1
CGTGAGCTCAGGGTCTGCGCCGACCCGAATAACTTGCCCTTTTCCAACGCGGCCGGCCAGGGCTTCGAAAACAGGATCGCGCAAATCATCGCCGACGATCTCGGGGCCAAGCTGACCTATACCTGGTGGGCGCAGCGCCGCGGCTTCGTGCGCAACACGCTAAAGGCGGGACTGTGCGACCTCGTGCCCGGCACGCCTGCCAATCTCGAAATGCTGCGCACCACCACGCCCTATTATCGGTCGTCCTATGTCTTCGTGACGCGCCAGGACAGCCCGGACGTGACCTCCTTCAACGACCCGCGGCTGCGCGACTTGCGCATCGGCGTTCAACTCATCGGCGACGACGGCGCCAACTCGCCTCCTGTCCAGGCGCTTGGCCGCCGCGGCATCGTCGGGCACCTCATCGGCTACCCCGTCTATGGCGATTACTCCGCTCCCAATCCGCCCGCGCGCATCGTCGACGCGGTGGCGAGCGGCGAGATCGACGTCGCCGTGGTGTGGGGTCCGCTTGCCGGCTATTTCGCCCAGAAGCAGAGGGTGCCGCTACGCATCACGCCCGTCACGCCGCGCATAGACGGACCGCAACTGCCCATGATTTACGATATCTCTATGGGCGTTCGGCGTGAGGACGATGCGCTGCGTGGTGATGTGAACAGCGCTCTCGCCAGGCACAAGGCCGAAATAGACGCCCTGCTGGGTCAATATGCTGTGCCGCGCCTCGACGCCTCCGGGAGGCCTGTGCGATGAGACCGGTTGCCGCGCTGCTCCTGCTCGCGTCGCTGGCCCTTTCTGCCTGCCAGCGCGAGGAACGGGACACACGTCCGCAATCGGCGCTCGGCTCCGGCGAGCAGCCGACTCCGGTGACAACGCTGGAACCCGGCGGGCAGCGCCCCTCCCCCACGGACAACAAGGCGGCGAGCTTCGAGGCCAATGCCTTTCATCTGAGCGAAGGCAAGCGCCTGTTCGGCTGGTTCAACTGTTCGGGATGCCATGCCAATGGCGGCGGCGGCATGGGCCCAGCGCTGATGGACGAAAAGTGGATCTATGGCAGCTCGATGGAGAGTATCCATGCCACGATCCGCGACGGCCGCCCGAACGGCATGCCGAGCTTCCGCGACAAGATCCCCGACGACCAGATCTGGGAGCTTGCGGCCTTCGTTCGCTCGCTTAGCGGCAACGCGCCCTCCTCCGCCGCGCCGTCGCGCAATGACGACATGATGGCGCATCCGTCCGAAAACCGCATGCCGGATGCCGCCACGCTGGGGAAGTCGCCGTGAAACGCCTCGCCTCGATTGCGTTCGCCACGGCAATCGCCCTGTTTCTTCAGGGATGCGCAGGCTGGCAATCGGCGCTTGACCCGAAAGGTCCGGCGGCGAGCGAGCTCGCATGGCTGATCTGGTTCTTCACCGGCCTGTGTGCGGTGGTGTGGGTGCTGGTGATGGCCGCCCTTGCCGTGCCGTTGCTGATGCGGTCCCGGCAACATGCCGAGCCGCTTGCGCTGGACGCCGGCGCCGACAGCCGCAAGCTGCGCGTGGTGATGATCGCTGTCGGGCTGACCGCCGTGATCCTGGTCGGTCTGACCTTGCTCAGCTTCTTCGCCAACAGAACCCTTGCCGCGATCGGCTCGGACGCCGCGCTGACCATTCGCGTCACCGGTCATCAATGGTGGTGGGAGGTGCGCTACGAAGACGCCACGCCGAGCCGCATCCTGACCACGGCCAACGAGATCCATATTCCCGCCGGCGAACCCGTGCGGCTTCTTCTCACCTCGACCGACGTCATCCATTCCTTCTGGGTGCCGAGCCTTTCCGGCAAGCTAGACCTCATTCCCGGCCGAATGAATGTGCTCGATATCAAGGCCGACAAGCCCGGTGTCTACCGAGGCCAATGCGCCGAGTTCTGCGGCGCGCAGCACGCGAATATGGGCACCTTCATCATCGCCGAGCCGCGCGCGAAGTTCGATGCCTGGTGGAATGACCAGTTGGAGCCGGCCGCCGTTCCAACAGGCGACGAGGCCAAGGCCGGCGAGAACCTCTTCCTGAAACGCCCCTGCGTGATGTGTCACAAGATCGGCGGCACGCCGGCGGGCGGAACGGTCGCGCCCGATCTCACCCATCTCGCCAGCCGGCAGACGCTCGCGGCCGGAACATTGACGATGAGCCGAGGCAACCTCGCCGCCTGGATCGCTGACCCGCAAGGCGTGAAGCCCGGCTCGCACATGCCGGTGGTCGATCTGAGCGGCGACGAACTCAACGCCATCGTTGCCTATCTCGAGGGGCTGAAATGAGCAGCGCGGATCTCACCAGCGAACGCGATCTGCCGCCGGAGCGGGAAACGTCCGTCAGGGGCGATATAGCACCAGAGCGTGACGGGCCGCGCGACACCGGCATGGACGACGCCAGCTTGCATCGCTGGTTGGCGCGGACGTGGCGGACGCCTCCCGGAATCATCGGCGCGCTGTCGAGCGTCGATCACAAGGTCATCGCACGCCGCTACCTGATCACCGCCTTCCTTTTCCTGTGCCTGGGCGGACTCAACGCCGTGGCCATGCGCATCCAGCTCTCGGGCCCGCAGCGTGGCCTGATCGGCCCGGACCTCTACAACCAGCTGTTCACGATGCACGGCGTCACCATGATGTTCCTATTCGCCGTGCCCATTGTGCAGGCGACCGGCATTTACTTGGTGCCGTTGATGGTCGGCACCCGCAACATCGCCTTCCCCCGCCTCAACGCCTTCAGCTATTGGGTCTATCTTTCGGGTGGCCTCTTTGCCTGGGTGTCGTTCGCCCTCGCGATGGCGCCGGATGTCGGCTGGTTCGCCTATGTGCCGCTGTCCGGACCGGAATACGGTCCGGGCAAGCGCGCCGACGTCTGGGCGCAGATGATCACCTATACCGAGGTATCCTCACTGGCCGTCGCCGTCGCGACCATCGTGACCGTGTTCAAGCAACGCGCGCCGGGCATGTCGTTGGACAAGATCCCGCTCTATGTCTGGGCCCTCCTGGTCACGTCCTTCCTCGTCGTCTTCGCCATGCCGGCGGTGATGATCACCTCGACCTTCCTGATCCTCGACCGGCTCGTCGGCACGCATATCTTCAACCCGGCCGAGGGCGGCGACGCGCTGCTGTTCCAGCACCTGTTCTGGTTCTTCGGCCATCCCGAAGTCTACATCATCTTCCTGCCGGCCACCGGCATGGTCTCCGCAATCATTCCGGTCTTCGCCCGGCGCCCGGCCTTCGGCCATCTCGGGCTGGTCCTGTCGCTGATCGCGGTCGGTTTCCTGTCGTTCGGCCTCTGGGTCCACCACATGTTCGCAACCGGGCTGCCGAAGCTCGGCGCGAGCTTCTTCACCGCATCCAGCATGTTGATCGCCATCCCCAACGGCGTTCAGATCTTCTGCTGGCTGGCCACTCTCTGGGACGGCAGGCCGGTGATCCGTACACCGCTGCTGTTCGTCTTCGGCTTCTTCTTCACCTTCGTCATCGGCGGACTTACCGGCGTCATGCTCGCCTCGGTGCCGCTCGACCTGCAGGTGCACGACACCTATTTCGTCGTCGCCCATTTCCACTACGTGCTGATCGGGGGTTCGGTCTTCCCGCTGCTCGCGGCCGCCTATTTCTGGTTCCCCAAAATCACCGGCCGCATGATGAGCGAGCGCCTCGGACGCTGGCATTTCTGGCTGGCGATGATCGGCTTCAACGCGGCATTCTTCCCTATGCACATCGTCGGCCTGTGGGGCATGCCGCGCAGGGTCTACACCTATCCGGCCGAGCTCGGCTGGGGGAACATCAATCTCTTCATCAGCGCCGGCGCGGTGCTCTTCTTCCTGAGCTTCGTCCTGTTTGCGTTCAACTTGGTTCATGGCGCGCTAAGGGGCACGCCCGCAGGCGACAATCCCTGGGATGCCGGCACGCTTGAATGGGCGACGTCCTCGCCACCGCCCGGCTATAATTTCGCGCGCATTCCGATCGTGACGAATGTCGAGCCGCTCTGGGCCGAACGCGGGGCGCTTCCTGTCGCGACCGGGCTTCGGGTCGACGTTCGCGAATTGCTCGTCTCCACCGTGGCGGAAGCCCATCCCGACATCCGCGAAAAATCGGCGACGCCGTCGATCTGGCCGCTGTTGGCGGCCATCGCCGTCGGCGCCACCTTCCTGTACTCGATCTTCACGCCCTGGGCGATCATCTGGGGCGCCGCGCCGATCGCCGTCACCTTGGTCGGCTGGTTCTGGCCGAAGGCCGATCCGGAGGACGAGGAATGAACCAGCGTCCCGCCCTCGATCTTACCGGCCTCCCGACCTTTGGCCATGGCCCGCGCAGCCCGACCTGGTGGGGCACGCTTGGCTTCATGGCGCTGGAAGGCATGGGCTTCGCGCTAGCCGCCGGCGCTTACCTCTACCTCGTTACTTTGTGGCCCAACTGGCGCCTGAGCGCTCCGCAGCCCAACCATTGGCCGGGAACCATCGTGACGCTGCTTCTCATCGCCAGCCTGGTGCCCAACCACATCCTCAACGGCTATGCCAAGCGATGCGCCATGCGGTCCGTGCGGATCGGAATGGTGGTGATGTCGCTGCTCGGCCTCGCGCCTCTTGTCGTGCGCTGGTTCGAGTTTCCCGCCCTGAATATCTACTGGGACACGAATGCCTACGGCTCGATGCTCTGGGTGCTGCTTGGTCTCCACACCACGCATCTGATCACCGATGTCGGCGATACGATTGTCCTGACGGTGTTGATGTTCACGCACCATGGCTATAGCGGCCGGCGCTTCGGCGATGTCGGCGACAATGTCTTCTACTGGGACTTCGTGGTCCTCACCTGGATTCCGATCTACCTCCTCATCTACTGGCTACCGAGGTTAGGCTGAGATGCGCGCGCTGCGGCTGGGCACGTCCTGGGGAGGTTTGTTGTCGGGGCCTTTGGCCTGGGCAATCTCGACGCAGCTGAACTATTCGCTCGTGCATTGGCAATGCAATCGCCAGGTCCAGGTGGTGCTACCGGTGGCGCTGTTGCTCGCGGTGTTTTCGCTGCTTGGTGGCGCGCTGTCATGGCGGGCGAAGCGGCAGGGCGGCGCGGCGTTCAAACCGGAGCGCACCCGCAGCACCGAACGTTTCGTCGCCGATCTCGGCATTCTCGCGGCATTGCTGTTCGCCCTCGTCATCATCATGCAGGGCAGCGCAGCGCTCATCCTCGACGAGTGCCTGCGATGAGCTTGGACGCCTTCTTCTCCACCTCGATATGCTACGGCGCCGGTGCGCCGGGGGCCGGATGGACGTTGGCGCTTCCCATCACGTCTCCCTTGGCTGCGATAGCACTAATCTATGCGCTCGGCGCGGGCCGTCTGTGGCGTCGCAGCGGCCGGGGCCGTCCCGAACGGCTACGGCAAGCTCTGTTGTTCGCGGCCGGCTGGAGCGTGCTGGCCGTTGCGCTGGTCAGCCCCATCCATGCGCTCGGCGAGCTGGTATTTTCCGCCCATATGATCGAGCATGAGTTGCTGATGGCCGTGGCGGCGCCGCTTCTTGTCGCCGCCTGTCCCGGCGCGGCCTTGATGTGGGCATTGCCAACCACACTCCGCCGAGGGACGGGAAACGTCACTCGTGGCAAGGTGCTGCAGGCGCTCTGGGCTTTCGCCGCTCGCCCGCTCAGCGCGACGATCCTTCATGGGATAGCGATCTGGATCTGGCATGTTCCGGTGCTCTTCGAGGCAGCGCTGCAGCAGGGTGTGCTGCATTATGCGCAGCATGCGAGCTTCCTCGGCACCGCCCTGCTGTTCTGGTGGGTGCTTCTGCCGCGTTCCGGCCGACAGCAGACCTATGGCATTTCCGTCATGCATCTTTTCTTCACCTCGCTTCACACCGGCTTGCTCGGCGTCCTGCTGCTGGTCTCGCCAAAACTCTGGTATCCGGAGAATGCCTCCGGCGCCGCGCTCTGGCGCCTGAGTCCGCTCGAGGATCAGCAACTCGCCGGGCTTGTGATGTGGGTGCCGGCCGGGCTGATCTACGGCGGAGCCGCTCTGCTGCTCGCCGGCCTTTGGATAAGCAACAGCGGAACCAGGGAGGCGGCCCATGCGCTCCGACCTGGTTAGGCTGCTCGGGGGCGTCCTCGTCGCGATCGTGCTTCTGGTGGTCGTAATCGCGGCGACGACCTTGTGGCTCGACCGCCGCGAGCGTGTCCAACACGAGTCGGACGTGGCGACCGGCGGCGTGGGCGCGCGCGCCATTCCTATCATGACAGCGAATGGCTGCTCAGGCTGCCATACGATTCCCGGGGTGCCGGGGGCGCAAGGCCAGGTCGGGCCGCGGCTGGACGGCAGCCTGGCCGGGCGCGTCTACATCGGCGGTGTGCTGGCGAACAACCCGGAGAACCTGATCCGCTGGATCCGCTCGGCACGGGAAATCAATCCGCACACCGCCATGCCCTCGACGAGGATCACCGAGCAGCAGGCGCGCGACATCGCGGCCTATCTCTATGCCCTCAGATGATCAGCCCTCGCCGCCACGCCGGGACCACAGGCCGCGACCGGGATCATAACCGGCCACCGCCGCGAGGAAGAATGCCACGAGACAGGCGACAACAACGAGCATGGAACCCATTTCGAACCGCAGGTAGAGCGTAAAGCGGATCAACTCGACCGCCGAGCTGAATGGATTCCAGGCGGCGATCGTCGCCAGCACCGGACCGGCTTCAGCGAGGCGCCAGATCGGATAGAGCGCTGTCGAGGCGAAGAACATCGGGAAGATGACGAAATTCATCACGCCGGCGAAGTTTTCCATCTGAGTGGACATCGAGGAGACCAACAGACCGAACGCGCCGAGCATCAAGCCCGACAGCACGAGCGCCGGGAACACGGCGACATAGCCCAGGATCGGCGGCCGTACGTCCCAGAAGCGCGCCACGAAAAGAAACAGATAGACGAGCGGCAGGCCGACAATCACGCTGGCAAGCAGGCGCGCGGCAAGCAGGTACCAGCGCGGCAGCGGAGCCGTTAGCAACAGGCGCATGCTGCCCATCTCGCGGTCATAGACCATGGCCAGCGAGCTCGCCATGGCATGGAACAGCAGCATCATGGCCGCCAGCCCAGGCACTACATAGACCTCGTAAAGAACATAGGTCTGGTAGGGCGGCGTGATCGACAGGCCGAGAACGGAGCGGAAGCCGGCCGCGAAAATCGCCAGCCAGACCAGCGGCCTCACCATTGCGGAGAACAGGCGCGCGCGCTGCCGCAGCGAGCGCAGCATTTCCCGCCGCAAGATGCCGTCGAGTGCCCGTAATGCGTGATCGACTTTCATGGCGAACCCGTCAGCAAGGCGAATGCTTCAGCGACGCTTACCACGCCGAGTTCGGGCGCGATGCGGTCCGTGGGGCCGGTCCAGCAAACCCTACCCCGATCCAGCACCACGACGTCATCGTCGGCCGCTACTTCTTCGAGAAAATGCGTCGCCCATAGGACGGCGATGCCACGTTCCCGGCAAAGGTCCCTTACATGCTGCTCGAGCGCGCGCCGTCCCGGCACGTCAAGCCCGGTGGTCGGCTCGTCGAGCAGCAGCAGGCGCGGGCTGTGCATCAGCGCCCGCGCAATCTCCACGCGCCGGCGCTGGCCGCCGGATAGCGCGCGGGTCCGATCGTCGATCCTGTCCAGCACCTCGAGGCGGCTCAATTCCTCCCGTGAGCGCGCCTTGGTCAGTTCCGTCGGAAGTCCATGCAGCGCGGCGTGGTAGCGCAGGTTCTCGCCCGGTGTTAGATCGAGATCGAGCGTCGGCAACTGGAAGACGACGCCCATTTGCGCGAGCGCGGCGGACGGGTTCGCCTGCATCGCCATATCGAACACACGCACCAGCCCGGTGCGCGCGTAGTAGAGACCGGTGATCAGCGAGAACAATGTCGTCTTTCCGGCGCCGTTACGGCCAAGCAGGATGCACATTCTGCCTTCAGCAACAGTGAACGAGACATTCTGGAGAACCTGCCGGGTTCCGAAGCTGTGGCTAAGATTCTCGATCGCCAGGGCGGTCATGGGCCGATCACGACGCCCCATGGACCGCGCCCCACCGGCAGCGACTTCACGACCTCCTGGTTCTCCAGGTCGATGAAGGAGATATCGCCGGAGTTGCCGTTCGCGCTGATCAGTTGCTTCTGGTCGTCAGAGAGCGCGACATGCCAGGGCCGCTGGCCGACGAGATAGAGGCGCCTGACCGTGAATGTCTTCGTGTCGACCTCGGCAATCCTGTTAGCCGGGCCGAGCGCGACATAGGCAGCCGCGCCGTCGCGTGACATCTCGATGCCGACCGCTTGCACGCCCTCACGCCGGATACCCGGCACCTCGAACTCGATCTTGCCAGTTTGAGCGCGTGTCGCGGTGTCGAAGACCGTGACGGTGCCTCGGATTTCGGACGACACCCATAATTGCTTGCCGTCGACCGAGAACGCCGCGGCGCGCGGCCGCGTGTCGACGAGCAGATTGTCGATGAGTTCGAGCGTAGTGGCGTCGATGAGATGGACCATGCTCGTCGTCTCCGACGTGCAGGCGACGGTTCGGCCATCGGCGCTGACCGCCATTCCCTCCGGCTCGACACCGACATCGACTGTGCCAATGATTTTCGCGCCAGCTATATCCACCACCGAGACCTGGTTGTCGTTCTCATTGGCGACGAAGAGCCGCTTGCCGTCCGGGTGCACGACAAAGAATTCCGGATCGGCGCCAGAAGGCAGTTGTCCGACTATCTGCCGCTTCGCGAGATCGACCACGTCGATGCGGTTGTCGTCGCCTTCGGCAACGAACAGCGTCTTCTTGTCAACCGAAAGCGCCATGCCGCGCGGGCGCCGGCCGACATCGATCCCCGCCTGCAGTGTCATGGTCGCCCCATCGACGACCGCCACGGTGTTGTCCTGCTCATTAGAGACGTAAATCGTCTCGGCCGCCGCGGGCGGGACAAGGACCAACACCAGCACGAGCGCGATCAGCGTTTGCATGTGCTCTCCTCCAGATCGATGCCCAGAGTGTCGAGCGGCGTGCGCTGATGCAGAAAACCCGGTTGTGGCGAACTGGAAACGAGCAGCCGGGGGCCCGCGATCAAGATGGGCTGGCGCATCTGCCCGTCCCACGGACGGAAACTCAGCCCTTGTCCTTTGAAGCCGGCGAGCAGGAAATCGTCGCTGCGCAGATACTTTGCTATCGCAGTCGGATCGAGGCTGTGCAGCCGCGTTGCCGCCTCGCCGACGCTTCTGACCGCCAGCCAGGCGGCGTAGTCGCTGGGCAGCATCCAGCGTCCGGCCAGCTTGTGAAAGCGGTCCTGGAGCTGCGTGGCGCCCCATTCTTCGTCGACCGCGCTCCAGCCGGTGGCGACCAGCCCTTGCGTCCCGGCCACCGTCCTCGGCAAGGCGGTGCGCCCCTCGAGATAAGCGCCGAACTCGTCGGCTTCATCGGCGACGACCAGAACATCATAGTCGCCGACCTGCGTTGCAGCAGGGATCTCCGTCTGGAGCGTGACATGTCCGGTGTCGGCGCGGCCGTTGGCGGGCCGGAACGTCCAAGGTTTGTCGATGGTGATCTGCGCCCCGAAACGCGTCGCTGCCCGCCGAAAGGCCGCCGCCATGGCCAGGTCGTCGGGATGCGGACCAGTCAGCAGGAACCAGTGCTGCCAGCCTTTCCAGACCAGGTATTGCGCCAGGGCGTCGGCCAGCATGGCGCGGCTCGGAATGGTGTGCAGAACGTTTCTTCGGCAGTCCTCCTGACGCAGGCTGTCATCAGGATCGCGGCTGTTGAAGAGCATCATACGCTCGGCACCGGGCGCTGCGCTCGCCTGCAGCAATTGCGCGGCATCGAGATCGGCAACGACGAAGCTGATGCCGGCGGCCGCGAACGCGTTGACAGCTTCGGCAGGTGCTTCGCCCGGCTTGAGAACCCTTTCTTGCAGCCGAAATTGCTGGCCGAGAAGGCGGCCGGTGCCGGCGTCGTCGGCAATGGCCAGTCTGGCGCCTTGCAGACCATCATCTGTGACGGCCTCGTCCAACGGCCCAAGGGATAGAGGCAGTTTGCGCTGTTCGCCGAGATAGCCGATCACCATCGTCTGCGGCTCGGCAAGCGCGGGGACGGCGACGGCGAGCAGACCGACAAACGCCAGAGCCAGCCTCGTCTGATTCAGGTCGAGCAAGCCAAGTTGGATGTTCGAAATCGCCACGGGAACTCCAGGACGGCAGAGACCCTAATGATTTTCGACGAGGAATGTTCCTGGACGGCAAACCGAGTCGAGCCCGCCCTGCTGCAAAGCAGTGTGGGCCCGGAGCCTAGACCGGTGGTGGGAGGACCGACCTGGGCTCCAACTTGTGGAACCTCCGATTGTTCCTGCTTCCAAAATCAGCGTTTCGCGCTGTCGCTGTCCATGTCTGCCCGCGCCAGGAATTGTTCTGTGACCTGCGGCAGGTTGCTCTTCAGCCACTCGGCCATCGCTTCCTCCTCACGCAGGTTCTGTTCGCACACGCGGGCAATCTCGGCCTCGCCCGCGGCATTGGCGGCGGCGATGAGGATCGTGTAAGAGGCGATTTCCATATGTTCGAAAGTGTAGCTCGCCAGCGAGCCTTTCATGACTTCGTCGCCGGCGAACACGCCGCTGATCGACTGCGCCGTGGCAGTCAGCTTGCCGCCTGCATCCTTCAGCATGGACGATCCTTCGTCGAGCCCGTCCAGGCAACTCTTCAGCCGCCTTGCCTGCTCTTTCGTCTCTTCCAGATGAGAACGAATTCGCTCGCTGAGCTCAGGGTAACTCTCAATCCGGCTCAATTGCCCCGACAGCATTGTCTCTGCCTGTTCCTCCATGGCGTGAGCGTCCCTCAACCATTGGACAAGCCATTCGCGCGATTCAGCCATTGTAGTATCTCCATCGATCTGACGCCGCCCGAACCGCCGGCGGCGTGCATTGTTCCTTGAACGTGAGTTCCGGTTACGATTCCCGCGAGAACGGATCGGAATCGGAGAGCTTCTCGCGCACCGACTCGTCGGCCTTGTCGGCAGTGGCCTTGACGACACCGCCGACCTTGTCGGCCAGCGTCCCCTCGTTTGACGCCAGCCGTCCGGCTTCGTCGCTCGCCGTCTGGTAGGCTTCGGCCGCAACTTGCTTTGCGGCGTCGAGGCCTTCTTTCAAAGTCTCTTCGGCAGTGTCCCGAAGCTTCTCGCGATAGCCGCCCAATTGCTCGTCCTCGAGTTCCGTGTGGGGCAGCATGGCGCCGATCGCAGCTCCGATGGCGAGGCCGACGGCGGCCGCAGCGAGAGGCTGGTCCTGCAGCAGATTGTGCGCGGACCGGCCGGCGCTTGTCGCCATGTCGGCCGTAGCTGCCGCCGAGCTCGCAAGCTTGTCCGCAGCGCTGCTTGCCATGTCCGACACTGCACCGGCTGCTTCGCCTGCCATTCCCGAGACGGTTGCGGCCGCTCCGCTGGCTGCTTCGCCAACAGAGCCTGCCGCATTCGAGGCCGTCGAACTCATTCCAGCCCCAAATGCTCCCTGATCGGGCCCGGAACCGCGCCGCGTCACGCGATCGGTGCCAGTCGACGCGCTCGAAGCGCCACTGCCCAACATCAGCCAGGCCAGACCCGCGCCGATCATGGTCAGAGGTAATGGATTGTCCCGAACCTGGACCTTCAGGTTGTGGAGCATGTCGGAGCCCGTGCCATTCCTGAAAAGCCCCGTGAACTCGTCGAAGAGCTGGCCCGGGGTCATCTTGTCGCGAATGGAGTCGGCGGTCGCCACCACCCTTGCGCGCGTGGCTTCCGCCTCGCGTTCGAGCTCGGCTGCGGATTTCTCGGTCATCTCGCTTGTTCCTTGATCACGTTCACGTCACGCTTGAGCTGTTCTTGTGTACGGTCCGGCGCGAGCTCGGAGGGCGCCATGCTTGCCATGCCCGTCCGCAACAGGATCACGCCCAGAACGGCAACCACCACACCGACGAGCAAGGCGGACCATCCTGCACCCAGACCAAGGCGAGCCAGGGCGATGACAAGCGCCTGCAACAAGACCAAAAGCGCCGCGAGCAGGCATATCGCGCCGCCCAGCACCTCGACGGCGCCCGCGCCGGCCTTGGTCGCGCTCTCCGAGATTTCCGCCCTTAGGAGCCTGGCCTCCGTTTGCACGAGCGTGCTCACCTGTTGCGCCAGATCGGCAACCAATGTGCCGAGACTTGGATTGTCCTGAATGCTCATTTCTTCAGCTCCGCTGCCTTCCCCGGTATGCCGCCGTCTGAACCCCAGTTCGCTGGAGGGTCATCCCGGTCTGCGTCCGTTCCCATGCCGGTTTGGCTGGGATATTCAGGCGTGGCCGCGCCCTGCGTCGGGAGGCGCGTGCCGGGCGGCGAAGCCTTTATGAAACGGCCAAGCGCCAGTCCCGCCAGAACCGAACCGGCAAGAAGCGCTCCAGGATTCTGGCGGCCAAAGGACTGGACGTCTTCAAGCACCTGTCCGAACGGCTTCTCCTTCAACGAGGAGGACAGCTGTTCCAGCCCGCTCGCGGCCTCCTGCATGAATTTCGAGGCCGCGCCCTGGTCGCTCTCGGCCAGGTGATCGCTCGCGGCGCGCAGCGCGCCGCCGAAAGCGGACAGGCTCGATCCGATATCGCGCTGCGCCTGCTCGGCTTTTTCGGCGACCGCCTGCCGGGCTTCGGCCGCATACGCCCCCGCCCTGCGGGCGACCTCGTCGCGGGCATCGTGAAGCGCTTCACCCGCGCTTTGGGTTTCCTCCTGGATCCTGTCGGCAAGTTCGTCCTTTGCCTTGCCAAAGTCGGCGGGCTCGCGGCCCCGATCGTTCTCGCGCTGCATGGTGCCTCCTAGTGAAAACCGAGGAAGGAAAGCACCGCGAGCACAACGACGATCAGACCGATGAGATAGATGACACTGTTCATGGCGCAGCCTCCTCCATGCGAATCCAACTTCGCGCAGGCTGCTATGTTCCCCCGCATGGGCAGCTTTTTAGCAAATCGTCATTTGCCCTCGGGCTTCGCCTTGAAAGCGGCAAGCTCCTCGTCGCGGCAGAGCAGCCTGGGGCGCGTCGGATCGGAAATATCGAGCTTGTCCCAGGGAATGCGATAAAGGCCTTCACGCCGCCGCAACGCGAAGAAGTCGAGCAAGGCGGTGCCGATGGTCGAAGCGGACAAGCGCTCGAACGCGGCAAAGATCCCGACATGGAATTCGGTGACGACAAGGTCGCTGCCGTCCCGCTCGGCGATGATCTCCTCGATATAGCCGATGCTCCTGCCGTGCTCGGAGAACACGCGCCTGCCGGCAAGGTGATCGAGGTGTACAGTCGCCATGCTCACGCTCCCGGTATTCGGCCGACCACATGTTCGCGCAGCCAGTCCTGCCAGGCGAAGATCCTGGTCCGGCGGACGTCGATTTCGAATTCTAAGTCGACGCCGATATCGCGCACCTTGTCCCAGGCGATCCGGTGGGGCCGTGCCTGCTGCTTGCCGCTCAGCCTTGCCGCGAGCTTCGCCGTCCATCTTGCGGGCGCCGAGCCAAGCCGTCGCGCCAGCGCGATCGAGCCGAGTTCAACGGCACTTACACTGGGCTGCTTGCCCGGCGTCAGCTCGGCGACAATGCTGTCCACCTTGCCGATCTTGACCTGCTCGCGATCGACGACCTGCTTGTCCAGTATGTCGCGCAGCAACTGCATCACGTACCTCCGAATATCTGCAGTGGAATGGACACCACCGCCAGCACGAAGCCGAGCGCGATGACGAAGATCACGGCCGCGTTGGAAACCACGCCGTTGCGGTGCTCGCCGACATAGCGGTCGTCATTCAGCAGGAAAAGGAAAGGCACGACCGTCAGCGGCAGGCTCGCCGCGGTCAGCGCCATCGAGAAGATAGTGAGCTTCAACGGGTCGAGACCGAGCGTGATCGGAACGGCGGCAAGGAAGAGCGTCAGCGTGTAGACCAGGCTGAAACCGGGATCGTCGCGGGGCTTGAGATCCTCGCCCCAGTTCCAGCCGAACCCTTGTGCGACGAGATAGGCCTGCTGCAAGGCCACTTCGAGCGCGGCGCCAAAGCAGGCGATTGCCAGCGAAGCAACGAAAAGGACAAAGCCCCAGAAGCCGAATATCGGAATCAGCATCAATGGCAGCTGGTTATAGTCGTCCACTTCGGTAACGCCATGAGCGCCAAGCACGAGCGCGGCCACGACGAGAACGCCCACGGAAATCGTCCCGCCGAAACTCATGCCGAGGCCGGCAATCGCCCGATTGGTGCCGAGATAGCTCTTGTCCCACTGATCCTCGATCGCGCCGGAGGAATAGAACATGAAAAGGTAAGGCGAGATCGAGGCGCCGAGAATGCTGACGGCCATGAACCAGTATTTCGCCGTGTCGTGGTGCGGCAGGCTGGGCACGGCGCCGACAGCCACTTCTTTCCATTCAGGCCGAAGCATCACGGCCGCGACGACGAAGCACACGGTGACGAGGCCAAGCATCGACACCCCTTTCTCGATGAGGCCAAACGTTCCTTTCCACAGCAGCAGCCACGCCAGGAAAGCCACCGGCAAGGCCCACCATTGGAAGCCGATACCCGTTGCGAGCTCGGCGGCAA
>NZ_RZSA01000350.1:0-6030 GCF_003998075.1 Mesorhizobium sp. M2A.F.Ca.ET.037.01.1.1
GAGTACATGCCGATCGGAAAGGCGATGAGCCAGGTGAAGATGATCGTGACGAAGGAAACCAAAATGGTCAGCCACATTCGGTCACCGATGACATCGCGAACCGGCAGCTCATATTCGAAGGAATAGCCGAAATCGCCGTGTAGCATTCCGCCGACCCAGTAGAAGTAGCGAATGACCGGCGGCTTGTCGAAACCATACTCCTTGCGCATCATCTGGATGCGATCGGAATCCACCGCTTCGCCCTGAGCCCGAAGCTCTGCAACATAGCTGTCGAAATAGTCGCCCGGGGGAAGTTCGATGATCGTGAACACCAGCGCCGATATGATCAGCAGCGTTGGAACCATCACAGCAATGCGCCAGACAATATATCGAAGCACGCTCAGGACTCTCCAAGCCAGAATGTGTCCATCATATAGACACCGAAATAGGCGGTCGGATCGTAGCCGTAGAGCGCCTTGTCAGGCAGATTGCGCAGCCTCGAGGACGCCAGAACCGGCTGATGCGTTCCGTTCACCGTGCCGATCGAAAACACCTGATCGGTGTAGATCGACAGCATTGAATTCCAGATTTCGGCGCGCTCCGCGGCTTCGGTCGAAACGTTCCAGCGCTTGAGCAAAGCCATCAACTCAACGACAGGCGGAAGATCGGGCGCCTCGCCGACCGTGCCGTGAGACAGGTAGTGAGCACCCCAGAGCGGCCATTGCAGCTGGTCGTCCATGGTGGGGGCCAACTGGGACGGGTTCATGTCGGCGGTCGGCACACCATTGTCGATACCCGACCAAATCGACATCATGATCTCGCCACCTAGCGCGCGGCTGCGGAAGATGTCTCGCTGCGAAGTCCGGACGAACAGGGCGATGCCGACCTGCCGCCAGTGATCGGTGATGAGTTCGAGCGCGTCCGTTTCCAGCGTGCTTTCGCCGGCCGTTTCCACGATGACCTGCGCCGGGCGTCCATCGGGAAGGATCCGCAGACCGTCATCGTCGCGCGCCTTAAGCCCGACCTCGTCGAGCAGGGCGTTGGCTCGGTCGGGATCGTGGGCGACCCAGGCTCTCGCGAATTCCGGCCGGTAAAGCGGGCTCTCCGGCAGGACTGTATCGGCACTTTCCTGCGCCAATCCATAGAACACGGCCAAGTTGATCTCGCGCCTGTCCACTGCGAGCGAAAGCGCGCGGCGCACGCGCACGTCGCGAAGAAGGTCACGCCACACCGGGTCGGCACAATTGAGGTTGGGCAGCAGCGCCAGCCGCGAACCCTGTGTGCGTTTCCACAGATGCATCTTCACCGGGTAGCGCTTCTCCGCGTCCTTCAGGAAGGCGTAGTCGGCAAAGTCGATTCCCATGCATTGCAGGTCGCTCTCGCCCGCACCGGTCTTGGCGGAAATGATCGCCGACGAGCTGACATTCATGACAACCCGGTCAATGTACGGCAGTTGCCGGCCATTCTCGTCTATTCGATGAAAGAACGGGTTCCGCTCAAAGACGAACTGCTCGGCCGGTGGCTTGGTCCGGTTCTGCCAGGGATCGAGCGTCGGCAGTTCCGGGTTCTCCGGGCGATACTGGCGCGACATGCGGATATGCAGGAGCGTCCATTTCTTGGCCCTGTTCTCCTCCATTAAGCCGGCAAGCCGGAATGGGTCCTGGTATTTCTTGTGGAACTGCTTGAGATAGGCGGCCGGCAGAACAAGCGATAGCGGCGAAGCGGCAGCGAGCTTGGGCAGGAAGTCGGGATTAGGCGCATCCCAGCTATAGCGGACTGTCAACGGATCGACGATCTCGAAGCGTGGCGGCTTGCCGTCCGCCAGCAGGGTCGGGGTGAGCCCGCCTTGCGTAAGCTCATCGTTCAGCCAGACATCTTCCCAGCAATAGCGAAAATCCTCTGGCGTCAGCAGGCTGCCGTCAGACCATTTATGTCCTTCCCGTAGCTTGAAAGTGAAGACACGATCGTCCGCCACGTCGAAACTTTCGAGAATATCGGGCTGCAGGTTGAGCTTTTCGTCATAGCCGACCAGGCGAGCATATCCGTAGATGGTCATCATCCGGATGTCTTTTTGGCTGCCGATGATCGTGCGCAGCGTGCCGCCGTACTGGCCGGGCTGCCGGCCCATCGCAGCGAGGTTCACCACGCGCGGGCTCTTGGGCAAGCGCTTGGCGAGTGCCGGCAGCGCCAGGGCCTTCAGCAGCGGCTGAAGAAATTCCGGCTCCAGATCGCCGGCGTGCAACGTGCTCGGCACAAATGCCGAAGCCATGAGTCCAAGGACGGTGCGCCGGCTGATCAATGGCGTAGCTCGCTGGCATCGGCCGAGCGTCGGGCCAGAACAAGGTGGCCGCCGCCAAGATCGAGCGGCGACAGCACGTCCTCTTCGCCCTCGTCGCGGAATTGCGGTCCCCATGCGCTGGTGTCGGAAGCGCCGCTGAGCTTCAGCGTCTTGAAATCCATCGGCCTGTCGAGATCGGGGAAAGGTACTGCGGCGACCAGTGAGCGCGTGTAGGGGTGGATCGGTTTCCTGAGCAGAATTTCGCGCGGCGCTAGCTCGACGATACGCCCCCCGCACATCACCGCGATGCGGTCTGCCATGTAGTCCACCACCGCCAGGTTATGGGATATGAACAGATAGGTCAGTCCCAGTTCCTTCTGCAGGTCCTTCAGAAGGTTCAGGATCTGCGCCTGGACGGAGACGTCGAGCGCTGAAACCGGCTCGTCGCAGATCAGCAGTTCAGGCCCCAGCGCCAACGCGCGCGCGATGCCGATCCGCTGACGCTGCCCGCCTGAGAAACTGTGCGGATAACGCTTGATGAAGCGCGGATCGAGCCCGATTGCCTGCATCAGGCTCTTGACCGTGGCTAACCGGGATGCGGCATTGCCACGCTGATGAATTTCCAGCGGCTCGCTCAAGATGTTCTCCACCGTCATGCGAGGTGAAAGCGACGAAACCGGGTCTTGGAAGACCATCTGGATTTTCGCGCGCAGCATGTGCAGGGCGTCTCCCTCGCCTGCCAGGACGTCGATCGGTCGATCGCGGCTGTTGAAGATCACAGAACCACCGCTAGGGGTGACAGCCCGCATGAGGATCTTGCTGACGGTGGTTTTGCCGGAACCGCTTTCGCCGACCAGACCCAGGCATTCACCCCGCTTGATGTCGAAGCTCACGCCGTCGACGGCGCGAACAGAGGTTTGATGATCCCCACCGAACCATCCGGACTTGCGGATGGTGAAGGTCTTTGTCAGATCCCTGACCGACAGCAGGATGTCGTCCGGCCCCTTCGATGCCGGCGCGGTCTGCTTGCCGAGCAGGTTTCCGACATTCACCGGCACCTCGCGCAGCGCCTTTAGCCTTTCGCCAGGCTTCAGGTCGAAATGCGGAACGGCTGCCATCAGGCCCTTAAGGTAAGGATGGCCTGGCCGGCGGAATATCGCCTCGACGGGTCCCGCCTCCATGATCTCGCCATGGTACATGACCACCACCTCGTCGGCGACATTGGCGACCACGCCGAGGTCGTGCGTGATCAGCAGCATCGCCATGTTCAGCTTGGTCTGAAGCCCGCGCAGCAATTGCAGGATTTGCGCTTGGATGGTGACGTCCAACGCCGTCGTCGGCTCATCGGCGATCAACAGGGCGGGCCGGCAGATAAGCGCCATGGCGATCATGGCGCGCTGACGCAATCCTCCGGAAAGTTCGAAGGGATACATGTCATAGGCGCGCTTGGGATTGGG
This sequence comes from Mesorhizobium sp. M2A.F.Ca.ET.037.01.1.1, assembly GCF_003998075.1. Lineage (NCBI taxonomy): Bacteria > Pseudomonadati > Pseudomonadota > Alphaproteobacteria > Hyphomicrobiales > Phyllobacteriaceae > Mesorhizobium > Mesorhizobium sp. M2A.F.Ca.ET.037.01.1.1. The sequence continues at coordinate 3,715 of NZ_RZSA01000350.1, forward strand.
AAAGCCGACAAGGCTGAGCATTTCCTCGGTCCGCGCCTTGCGCTCCGCCCGAGCCATGGGCGTATGAATCTGCAGGGATTCGCTGACCTGGTTGCCGATCGTGTGCAGCGGCGACAGCGATGTCATCGGCTCCTGAAAGATTTTGCCGATGCGGCTGCCTCTCAACGCCCGGATTTCGGGCCCATCACGCGACATCTTGAGGATATCCTGCGTCGTGCCGGGCTTTTCAGGATCGGAAAACAGGATCCGGCCGCGAACATGGGCTGTGTTCGGCAAAATGCCCATCACGGCCTGGCTGAGAACCGATTTTCCGGAACCGGACTCGCCCACAAGCGCGGTAACCTTACCGGGCAGGACGCGAAGATTTGCGCGCCTGACGGCATGCAACGGCCCCCCCATGATGGCAAAAGAGATGCCAACGTCTTCGATCCGCAGCAGATCGACACTCGAATTCATCTTCACACCAGCCCCACTCTGGCAGCTCTCCAGAAAGCGAGACTAGCGCATTGCCAGCGCAGAGCAACTTGGATTCGAAGCGGTCGTCAGTGGCGGAACCGACGACCGAACTGGCTACCAAAGGCGATCGGGCCAGATCGCGGCGGTTTACTGGAGCTTACTCGGGTCGCCCGCCGCCATCCGCGCGGCGTCGCGGTGAAGCAGCATGACCTGCTCGGCGTCCGATCTTCGGCCGTGAATCGGCTCCGGCGCACCGTCTTCATCGAGTGCGAGAGCTCCCGACAGATCTGGTGAAAGCACCGTCAGCTTCTGCTTGATGCCAGCCAGTTCCTCGTTGCCGAGCGTCAGCCATTTGTTGGCACCGCAATAGCCGGCGAAGTCTTTGCTGGCCAGAACGCTATGCGGATATTTCTTGGTCAGGGTCTGAAGGCGCTGGACCTCGTTCACAGCCGAGCCGAAGACAGAGAATGTGAGCCGGTCGGTAAGCCCGACATTGCCAAACATCACATTGCCGACATGCAGGCCGATACCAAATTTGATGTCGGACAACCCCTGCTCTTTTCGGCGCAGGTTGAGATCCATCATGCGCGCGCTGGCCTTGTGCGCGGCCGCAAGAGCAGCCTGGCAGGCGATCTCGGACTGCGAACGGTGCCTTTCGCAAGGGTAGACGGCAATGAAGCCATCACCAATGAAACTCATGATCTGCCCGCCGTTGCGATTGAAAGGTGCGGCAACGGCGTCGAAAAACTGGTTCAGCGTATCGATATAGACTTCGCGGCCGGAAGTTTCGGCAAGCCTCGACGACCCGCGCATATCTCCCATTACCAGTGCGGCCCGGATTGTATCGCCCTCGCCGCGCTTGATCTGGCCGTCAAGCACGCGCCTGCCAGCGTCGCCGCCGAGATAGGTGGTCATCATGTTGTCAGCGAGCTTGGTGAGCACCGCCATCTTGGTGGCGATAGCGAGATGGCTCTGGATGCGCAGCAGCGCCGAAATCATGCTGTCGCTGAAGCCCGCGGCGCTGTCGGTGGACCAAGACCCCATCATGCCCTGACTGGTGTTGCCGCTGAAGGGATGGACGAAAGCCATGTAATCGGTGATGCCCATAAGCCGGAGGTCATCGAAAACAGGAAACTCCGATAGCACCGACGGGTCGAGCCGGCGTCGCAGATGGTCGAGCTTATTGCTGAGCAGATGGTAGTATGGACTGGTCAGGAATCTTTCAGACGGCACACCGGCCTCCTTGCGGAAGCCTTCCACTTCCATGCCCTGGCCGCGAACCCAGGTGAAGCCAAGCGCGTCATAGAGCGGATGGAGCATCGAGAAGCTCAAATGCACCCGCTTCAGCGGCAGGCCGGCAGCAGCCAGCCGTTCGCAAAAGCCATTTACCAATGCTTCCAGGTCGTTGCCCGCCAGCGCCGATTCGTTCAGCCAATCGGCAACCTTATCCATGAGGATGGTGGAGATTTCTGCGTACGATGTGCTCATGCTATCCCGAAACCCGTCGGAAGACGGAACCATTATCTTCTGATCTGTCATAACACAGTCCGTCAACGACCCAACGATAAGACACCCGAAGTCAACAAGCCGGCCTCGGCGGCAAAAGCGGCGAAGAATATCCCGGATGACTACCCTTGCGGCCAAGGGGAAGGCGTAAATGCATCTGTATTCCGTGGCGTTATGTGGCGAGTCAGCCGACGCAGTGCAACCACGATCCTGACACCGTGCAAGAAATTCGCCGGCTCAGATGCCGTCAGGCCTTCACCACCGTCTCTCGGTCTAGCCCGAGGCGGCCAAAAACATTGCGCGTGTCGACGATCAGAGGGGCGTGATCAGCGATCGTGTGATAGTCGATCGCGT
>NZ_RZSA01000351.1:0-6009 GCF_003998075.1 Mesorhizobium sp. M2A.F.Ca.ET.037.01.1.1
GCGCAACGAAAGCAGCATCGGGGCCTCGCCCGATGCCGTCGGCGTCTCAGCCACTTTCTCCTGGATCATCTCAGGCAGGCCGCCTTACTTCTTCAGCTCCAGCCCAACGCCCTTGTTGATGAAAGCCAGCGTGTAGGCCTTCTTGATGTCGATGCCCGGCTGCGCGACCTTGGCCTTGACCATCTTGTCGTAAAAACTCTGGATGCGCGCGTCGGTCATGGCGCCGATGCCGAGCTTTTCCGAATCGCCCGAATCGACGACGCCGAACTTCTTCAGCTGCTCGATCGAGAAGGCGATCTGCTCATCCGTCATGTCCGGATTGTCCTTCTTGATCATGTCGTTGGCGGCTTTGTTGTCGCCGTAGAGATAGTTGTACCAACCCTTGGCCGAGCCATCGACGAAGCACTGCACGACCTCCGGCCGCTTGTCGATCGTGTCCTGCATAACCTCGACCGTGGTCGCATAGGTTTCCCAGCCATAATCGGCGAGCAGGAACTGGTTCGGCACGAAGCCGCCCGCCTTCTGCACCGCAAAGGGCTCGGACGTGACATAGCCCTGCTGGATCGACTTCTTGTTGGCGATGAAGGGCGCCGGGTTGAAGGTGTAGGGCACGCGCTTCGCTGCATCGAAACCGAGCTCGGTCACCATCCACTGGAAGAAGGTCTGCGCGCCCTCGTCGCCGAGGATGTACTGGTCGGCGTTCTTGAGGTCTTCCCACTTGTCCAGCCCCTGCCCCGGCTGGGACATGAGGACCTGTGGGTCTTTCTGGAAATCGGCGGCGACGACGCGCATCGGGATGCCCTGCTGCACAGCGTCGAAGGCCGACAGCAGATTGCCGCCCATGTAGAAATCGATCTTGCCGGCAAGCAGCATCGGCCGACCGCTGACCTGCGGGCCGCCCTGCATGATGGTGACATCGAGGCCGCAGGCGGCGTAGGTGCCGTCGGCAACGGCCTGATAGTAGCCGCCATGCTCCGGCTCGGCCAGCCAGTTGGTGCCGAACGTTACCTTCTCGTTCGCGGCAGCAGCCAGCGTGCCCGCCACCAGCAAGGCGATCGACCCCGCCAGGATCTTCCCATTTCCGATCATAAACTCACCCTCTCTTGGCCCGGGCGCGCAACGCGCTGAGCTCGACACCATTGATTCAAGAAGCAAGACACATGCCACCGCCTGGGCCGCCTGCTTGTGCGACAGTCATTGCCGAGACCGGACGGGTCATGCCGTACGCGAGGCATCGTGCCTATTTTTTGGACGCCTGTCCATAATCGCCCGGGAGGCATGCACCGCATCTTGAAGGTTTCATGAATCGAGCCTTAGTCTGCGGGCGCACAGGAGAATGCCATGCTGAAATACCTCGCCCCCAAGGCCATCAAGCCGCCCTTCGCCCGCTACAGCCACGGCGTTGAAATCCCCGCCGGAAAACGCCTGGTGCTGTGCTCCGGACAGCTGGGCATCAGCCCGGACGATGCCGTACCGGAGGATGCGGGGGCCCAGACGGAGCTTTGCTTCAAGAACATAGCCGCGATCCTCAGCGAAGCCGGGCTCACCTTGAACGACATTGTGCGCATCAACGCCTTCGTCACCGATCGTGCCCACCTGCAGCCCTATATGGATGTCCGCAACCGGCTCTTTTCCGATCCGGCGCCGGCCTCTACGCTGATGATCGTCTCCGGCTTCGCCCGCCCGGAATTCAAGGTCGAGGTGGAGGTTTTGGCGGCAGGATAGCGTTGCCCGTAGCCAATAAGCGCATTACACCGACCGGTGCGGACGGAGAGCAATCGGAGACTAAAGTGGCCAAAAGACGTGTGTGGTGGGGCGATTACCGGACGACCGAATACGCCTCGATCGACGCCGAGGCGACGATTGCCGTGCTGGCGGTGGCGGCGATCGAGCAGCATGGCCCTCACCTTCCGGTCTCGACCGACACCTCGATCATGATGGGCATGCTGGAGACGGTGATCGCGCGGCTGCCCGACGATCTCGACATCCGCATCCTGCCGGTGCAGGCGGTCGGCAAGTCGAACGAGCACCTGCATGCGCCGGGAACGCTCACTCTGCCCGCCACGACCTTGGCCGACGCCTGGACCGAGCTTGGGCTGTCGATCGCGCGCGCCGGGGTGAGAAAGCTGATCATCGTCAATTCGCATGGCGGCAATGAAGAGATCATGGGCATCATCTCGCGCGAATTGCGTGTGCGCGCCAAGATGCTGTCGGTGAAGACGAGCTGGCAGCGCTTCGGCCGCCCGGCCGGCATGTATACCGAGCTCGAAGACCGTCACGGCATCCATGGCGGCGATGTCGAGACCTCGCTGATGCTGCACTTCCGGCCCGACCTCGTCGACATGAGCAAGGCCGACAATTTCGTCTCCAATGTCGCCCGCGCCGAACAGGAATTCGCCCTGCTGCGCCACACCGGAACGCATGCCTTCGCCTGGATCGCCAGCGACCTCAACCCCAACGGCGTGGTCGGCGATGCCTCGATCGCCACCGCCGAGAAGGGTCGGCTCACCGCCGAGCATCAGGCAGACGGGTTCATCAATCTGGTGAAAGACGTCCGTAAGGCAAAGCTTTCAGAATGGCTGTCCTAGCGGGTCGCTCTTCTACCCCTCGATAGGGAGCTCGAAGGGTATCCCTTCGAAAGCATCCGCGCCGCGCCCGATCGCCTCGATCGCCGCGATCATGCGGCCGTCCCGCTGAAGCAGCATGTCGGCAACCGCGATTAGCCGTGGATTGGGCGTCGCTGTCGGCGACAGGAAGCGCAGCGCCTTCGCGAGTTCCATCTCGTCACGCTGCGGCGCCAGAGCCGCCGCGATGATATAGGCCGAAGCAGTCGAGCGGCTGACGCCGGCATAACAGTGCACGACCAGCGGCCTCACGCGATCCCAGCGATAGGCGAAATCCAGCAAGGCCCGCACATGCTCCTCGCCCGGCATCGTCATGCCTTCCTGCGCCACGGCGATGTCGTGCATGACGAGATGCAGATGGTTTTCCGCCAGGATCGAAGCCGGGCGCGCCACTTCCGTGCCCGCGGCAAGCAGTGACAGCAAGCGCTGCGCGCCGGTCCTTGCCACGGTCTCGTCGACCTTCGACAGCGAACAGACATGGATCATTGTCCGGACTCCTTCGGCGCATCCTTACGCCGTGCGGCCCAGGCGGCAAGGGCGCTTTCAAGGCGCTGCCATTCTGGTTCGCTGCCCGGCAAGCCGATGCGCAGGACCCCGGGACGCTCGGCGAAATGGCGGACCAGCACGCCCTGCTCGCCGAGTGCCGAAAACAGGCCCGGTGCACCCGCGAAAGACAGATAGCGGAAAAGCGAGGTACCGCCGGAGACCGGAACGTCGAATCGGCCAAGCAGGATGTCGAGGCGACCGGCATCCTGTGCCAGGCGTTGCCGCATATCGGCCTGCCATGCCGCATCCGACAAGGCGCGGATGCCATATTCGAGCGCCGGACCGGCCACGGCCCAAGGCCCCAGTTGCGCATCCAGCCGCTCGGCCGTCAGCGCATCCGTCAGCGCGAAGCCAAGCCGAACACCCGCCAGGCCAAAAAACTTGCCGAACGAGCGCAGCACGACAATGCCGCCCTCCCCGACATTGCCGGCCAGGCTATGCTCGACCGGGCCGACATCCATGAAGGCCTCGTCGACGACGAGCAGCCCACCCTTGGCGTGAAGCAGCGCCGCGAGGTCAAGCAGGCGCGGCTTTTCGATCACTCGCCCGTCCGGATTGTTAGGATTGACCAGCACCGCGAGGTCCGCCTCGGCCAGCGCATCGAAGTCGCTGACTTCCGCGACCGCATGGCCGGCAATAGCTGCGGCGCGGGCGTGTTCGGCATAGGTCGGGCCGAGCACCAGCACCTTGCCGGGCCGTACCAGCGAAGCCACGCGCGGCAGCAGAATTTGCGTGCCGGGCGCCGCCGCCACATGCGCCGCAGATGGCGCGCCGTAGGCCGCAGCCGCAATTTCGGCCAATTCGCGCAGTTGTCCTGCCTCCGGCAATCGGGTCAGGGCGGTGGCGGGCAATTCGAAAAGCGGATAGGAGTGCGGGTTGATACCTGTCGAGAGGTCCACGAAAGGTTGTGGCGCATGAGGAAAAAGCGCGCTTGCCCGGCCGAGGCTGCCGCCATGATCAACCGCCGCGATCGCGCCGCTTAGAAGCTTCATGTCTATCCTGATCGCTTTCCTGTCACTCGCCGTCGAACGGGTCCTCGGCTATCCGGACTGGCTGTTCAACGCCATCGGCCATCCGGTCACCTGGATCGGCAGGCTGATATCCTTTCTCGATCGCCGGCTCAACCGCGCCACAGATTCCGACGAAATCCGTCGCCGCCAGGGTGTGCGGGCGTTGCTCATTATCTTGCTGGTGCCTGGCCTCATCGGCTTTGCGCTGCATGTCCTGCTCTGGCTGATCTTCCCGACGGGTCTGGTCATTGCAGCCGTCCTCGGTTCCGCGCTGCTGTCGCAGAAAAGCCTCGCCGAGCATGTCGAGGAGGTCGCGGATGCGCTGGAGACCGGCGGCCTGACGCTTGGCCGCATCGCCGTTTCCCGTATTGTCGGCCGCGATCCTGAAAAGTTGGACAAGGCAGGCGTCGCCCGTGCCGCGATCGAAAGCCTGGCCGAGAATTTCTCCGACGGCATCGTCGCGCCCGCCTTCTGGACCGGCGTCGGTGGTCTCGCTGGCGGCGCTGCCTACAAGGCCGCCAACACCGCCGATTCGATGATCGGCCACCGCACGCCGAAACACGAAGCCTTCGGCCGTGCGGCCGCCCGCTTCGACGATCTGATCAACCTGCCTGCATCGCGGTTGACCGGCCTGCTCATCGTGCTGGCGGCCTTCCTTGTCCCGGGCGCGGATCCCCGTAGCGCCTGGCAAGTCATGCGGCGCGATGCCAGGAAACACCGCTCGCCCAATGCCGGCTGGCCGGAGGCGGCGATGGCCGGCGCGCTGGGGCTGTCACTCGCCGGTCCGCGCAGCTATGGCGGCGAGGTCGTCGAGGACGCCTTCATGGGCGAAGGCGGCCGCCGCGAGGCCGAGAGCACCGACATCCGCCAGGCGCTGAAGCTCTATCGTGTCGCCGACTGGCTGCTGCTTGGCCTGTTCGCGGTGCTGTCGGCGATCGTGATCTACCTGAGCATTTCGATCAGCGGCCAAGGCGCCAGCACACCTTAGAACTCGATCCCCTGCTGCGCTTTGACGCCCGCCGAGAAATGGTGCTTGGTCAGCCCCATTTCGGTGACGAGATCGGCCGCCTCGACGAGCAGCGGCTTGGCGTTGCGGCCGGTGACGATGACATGCAGATCGCCCCGACGCGCCTTCAGGGCCACGACCACCTTTTCCAGGTCGAGATAATCGTAGCGTAGCGCGATGTTGAGCTCGTCGAGCACCACGAGGCTGATCGACGGGTCGGCCATGAGTTCGAGCGCCTTGGCCCAGGCGGCTTCGGCGGCGGCGATGTCGCGCTTCAAATCCTGCGTCTCCCAGGTGAACCCTTCGCCCATCGCATGCCAGACGACGCGGTCGCCAAAGGCCGCGAAGGCGTCCTTCTCGCCGGTGTGCCACTTGCCCTTGATGAACTGGACCACGCCGACGCGCTTGCCGTAACCCAGCATCCTCAGCGCCAGGCCGAAGGCGGCAGTGGTCTTGCCCTTGCCCGGCCCGGTGTTGACGATCAGCAGTCCTTTCTCGATCGTCTTGCCGGCAACCTCGGCATCCTGCACCGCCTTGCGCTTGGCCGTCTTGGCGCGATGGCGCTCGGCGTCCCCCTCGTTAATCATCTTGTCTTCGACCATGTCATTTCACCTTGAGCGGCAGCCCCGCCACCATCATCAGCACATTGTCGGCCACCGCCGCGACCTGCTGGTTGAGCCGTCCGGCAGCATCGCGGAAACGGCGCGCCAGTGCATTGTCGGGCACGATGCCGAGCCCGACTTCGTTGGAAACCACGAACCAAGGCCCGCGCGGCCGCGACAGCACATCCGCCAGCTGCCGGCATTCGGCCTCGACATCATGT
>NZ_RZSA01000352.1:0-5996 GCF_003998075.1 Mesorhizobium sp. M2A.F.Ca.ET.037.01.1.1
CTTACGGATCGACCGGCGCCGCGTTGTTTATCGTTCCCCCGCTGACGGCCTCCCGAAACGCCCGGTTAACCAAATCAGCAACGATTGTCAGGCGCAAGCGATCATGACAGCGCCTTCGCTGCAAGGCAAAAACGCTCAGAATTCAAACGCGTGAGCACGTTCGAAGCCCGGTAGTGGCTTAATTGCCGCATTAAAGGCTCGTCTTCCGGTTACAACCCCCCCGGCTTTAAAAAACAGCCGGGCCACGCCAGAGTTGCCTTGTCCCTCGACCGCAACCAGGCGTCCATCTTCCGCAAGCTGGTCGAGCAGCGCCGGCGCCACTTCCTCGACGCTGCCGCCGACGAAGATGACGTTGTAGGGCGCTTTAGCGGCATGCCCCTGCGGCAGCGGCCCGGTGACCACAGTAACATTCTCGCAGCCAAGGCTGGACAGCGTGGATTTCGCGGTCTCCGCCAGCGCGGGATCGCTTTCCAGCGCCACCACGGACCGGGCAAGCCTGGACAGCAATGCGGCGGAATAGCCGCTGCCGCAGCCGACATCGAGCACCGAATCTCTCGCGTCGATCTCGGCCAGTTGCAAAAGCTTGGCGAGCGGCGACGGCTCCATCAGGTAGCGTGGGCCGCTGCCATTGGCGCCGTTCGAAATGCGGATGTCTTCGTCGATATAGGCCAGATCCCGCTGCCCGGCGTCGACAAAGGCCTCGCGCGGAACGCTCAGCATCGCTTCGATGAGAGGCGCGCTGGTGACATCGGTGGTGCGGACCTGGCCGTCGACCATCTTCACGCGGCGTTCGGAAAAATCAGCGCTCATGTCCCAACAATCCGCTCTCCGCGCCAAACGCGCGGCTAAAACTTCGACTGGAACCCCGCTCCGGCGCGATTGCGCTGGAGCCCGCAAGCATCTGGAGGCCTCGCCCGGAATCGAACCGGGGTGCAAGGATTTGCAGTCCTCTGCGTAACCACTCCGCCACGAGGCCTCGCAATGCTCCCGGCGTTCCGAGCGAACTCATTATGTTGACGCTCAAAGGTCGTCAAGCGGCGGCGCGTCATTCCCGATGCTTTCGCATGGAGCGGCCAAAGTGGTGATTACCAATCGGTTGTCGCGACTCCGGTATCGCCGTGGTGCAGCCGTCCCTGCCTCTCAGTCGGGTCGACGCCGACGTTCCCACCAGACGATGAAACGCCGCCGGTGGCGTCGGATCATGGCGAATTCATAGGACAGAACCAGGAGACCGAGCGGAATCATCCAGAAGCCGAGAATCGGCAGAAAGCCCAGAAGCCCGCCAAGGGTAAGCAGCATGCCGATGGCGATTCGCCAGCCGCGCGAGCGCGGCATCGTGAACTCGCGGCCTAAGATCGAAATCTTCCGTGCCGGGGCGTTGTCATCGTCCGCTGCGGTCATTCAAACCAATCCCATCCGCTGCCTGAGCCATGTCAAGGCGATGACCGGCCGCTTTGTTCCATGCCGGTGTGAAGCCCTTCATATGTGGGCGCGCCGAACGATGGCACAAATAGCCGCATCAAAAACTGGAGAAAAATTGCGAAATGCTGCTTTGCAAAGCCGAAAGGTGTTTGCTATAGGCTGCGCCACTCACGTCAGAGCCTCCGTTCCCCGGTAGCTCAGTGGTAGAGCAACCGGCTGTTAACCGGTTGGTCGCTGGTTCGAATCCGGCCCGGGGAGCCAACAATTCCAAGATCTTCAGAGTTTTTCAGAGCAGCCAAAATCGGCTGATCTGCGGCATATCTATACAACTCGACTTCGCTGGGTGCCGATCTACACCGGAACCGCTCGAAGGGAGAGTTGGCACCATGGATCGCGTTTTTGATGAGCGGATCGGCCTGCAGAGGGCACATCGGCGATGGAATTTTCGTGCCCCCAGTCCAGACTTGGGCGATTCGCCCAGCCGGCAACCTGGCGACCAGTCCTAGTTCCCGGTCATAGGTAGCTGTCGCGCCAAGTCACTATATATTAGCAATAGCTTGTATTTATGAGTCCCTGGCAGAAAATATCGGTCGGGCATCTGAGGGACTGTCCGATGCGTTGGCCCCTGTTCGTCATCGCGCTCATTATCGGCTTCATTCTCTGGGACCGTTTCGAGAACGACGGCACCTATACCGCTGAAGTCGAGCGAAGTTTCCGTAGCGCTGCGTTGGATATGCCTGGAGGCTTCGGGTGGAAGCCATCACCGTCAATCGCGACGCGTTGAAACCCTGAACGCCGCGCAGAGTTGATGACAATCTTGATAACCAATTGCAAGATCACAGTGACAGCGCACCTTCCTTTTGCATTCAGCCACGGGCTGCTGAAATTCAGGAGCACTAGCTTGCTGGTTAGCCAACGACGTTAGGCCCAACGCAATGGGCATTCAGTCCAAATTGCTGGTTTTTACGACGCCAAATAACCTCGCGAAGGAAAGGCAGGGGGACATGGCGTGGAAACGGGCGATTGCAGTCAAGGATTGGTCTTGCGCCATGAGTGACGAGATTGGCCGAGTGGTCTTGGCCATAAACTCGACCGAAGGTGAAACGACCTACGTCCTTATGACGATCTTCCAGGCGGCAAAAATGGCCCAGGAACTGCGGTCGCCGAAGATGGTCCCCCGATACGACATGTAGCCATCTCTGGCGAAAACACCGAGCAGCACAAAGCTGGCTGGCCCGCCTGGTTGAGGGAACGGAGCCAGGACCGGCGCCACCCACCCCGCATGGGCCAAATTCCCTTACCCATTGCACCGCCGAATTTTGCTTTGCGGCTCGGCCACCCTGCCTTAGCCTCCGCTCAAACACCTTGCCGACAAGCCGATCGCCGGACCATGCCGTGCCCCTGAAAGCCACCGCCCATATCGAGGCCATGTCCGCTTTCGCGCTGGCGAATTTCGGCGGCTATGGCCGCCCGACATTGGCGCAGAACGAGAGCGCCTTCCCGCCCAGCCCCAAGGCGATCGAGGCCGGCCGCGATGCCGTGGCGCGCAGCCATCTTTATCCGGACCCAGACTGGACCTTGCTGCGCGAGGCCATCGCAAAAACCTATGGCGTCGAGCGTGACCTTGTCCTGTGCGGTGCCGGTTCGATGGAGCTGATCGCCTGCACGATTGCGGCCTTCGCCGGTCCCGGCGCGGACGTGCTTGGCACGGACTATGCCTATAATTTTGCTGCCTCGGCGGCAGCCCGTGTCGGGGCGACCTATGTCAAGGCGCAGGAGCGCGGCTATGAAGTCTCGATCGACGCCATCCTGGCGGCGCTCACGCCGCAGACGCGCATCGTCTTCGTCTGCAATCCGGGCAACCCGACCGGCACGCGCATCAAGAACGCCGAGCTGCTGCGCCTGCGCGCGGCGCTTCCCGGCGACGTTCTCCTGATGATCGACCAGGCCTATGGCGAATTCGACGATCAGGATCCGCAGGCAATCTTCGCGCTGGCCGGACGCGGCGACACCGTCGTCCTGCGCAGTCTGTCCAAGGCATACGGGCTGGCGGGCGCGCGCGTCGGCTGGGGGTTGTTCGCGCCCCAGCTCGCCGCCGAAGTGCGCAAGATGCAAAACTCGAACCAAGTCTCGACGGTCAGCCTTGCCATGGCCGTCGCGGCCGTTGAGGACCGGGCTTATACGCGTGCCATCGTGGCGCGCACCGCCGACACCCGCGATCGCTTCGCGCAAGGCCTGCGGGCGGCTGGCTACGAGGTCCCGGAAAGCCGGACGAATTTCGTGCTGGTGCGCTTTGCCGACGCCGCGGCAGCGACGGCGGCCGACAATGCCCTGCGCGGCGCCGACATCATCGTGCGCGGCCTCACCGGTTACGGCCTGACCGATTGTCTGCGCATCACGATCGGGCCGCAGGACGTCATGGATCGCACGCTGCGCGTGCTCACCGTCCTGCGCGGCCGGCAATGCTGGTAAGGGCTTCATCCGAGGGGATTTCAAGACGTGACGTCAGACATGCCGTATCTGCCCGCCCGCGATTTCATCGGTTATGGCGAGCGGCCTCCGCAGGCTGAGTGGCCGGGTGGCGCGAAACTGGCGCTCAACATTGTCGTCAATTACGAGGAAGGTGCCGAATACTCGATCGGCGAAGGTGACGGTGTTTCCGAAACGATCCTGTCCGACCTTGCCGTCGCGCCCGCCGTGCCCGGCCTGCGCAACCGCAACATGGAATCGCTTTACGAATACGGCTCGCGCGTCGGCGTCTGGCGGCTGATCTCGCTGTTCCGGGACAAGGGTGTCATTCCCACCTGCTACATCGTCGGACGCGCGCTGGAGCTAAACCCGGCCGCGGGCAAGGCGAGCGCGGCACTCGGCAGCGACATCGGCTGCCATGGCTGGCGCTGGATCGACTACGCGCCGCTCAGCGAAGAGGAAGAGCGCCAGCACATCGCCATGACGGTGGACGCGGTCCGCACGATCACCGGCATCGATCGGCTCGGATGGTACACCGGCCGGCCAAGCCTCAACACCAGAAGGCTGGTCGTCGAGCATGGCGGCTTCCTGTTCGACTGCGACGACTACAATGACGACCTGCCCTATTTCGTCGATGTCGGCGGCAAGCGGCATCTGGTCGTGCCGCACAGCTTCGACAACAACGACAGCCGCTTTTCGCGCGGCTCCGGTCTGGAGACCGGCAGCCAGTTCTTCGACTATGTCAGCGACGGCGTCGACTGGCTGCTGAAAGAAGGCCAGAAGACACCGCGCATGATGACGGTGTCGCTGCATTGCCGGCTGGCTGCGCGTCCCGGCCGCATGATCGGCCTGGAGCGCTTCCTCGACAAGATCACCGCCAATCCCGATATCTGGGTCTGCCGCCGCTCCGACATCGCCCGCCATTGGCTGAGCCGCTTCGGCGACTGAGGCGGCCGGCGGCAATCGCCGCCTGGCGGTCTCAGGCGACGGCTGCCCCTACGACCGCAGCCGCTTGCCCTCCGGGTCGAAGGGCGGATGCGCCAGCAGCACCGCGTCATGCGGCCGGCCCAGAATGGCGACGGTCACCTTGTCGCCGGCCTTGGCGGTTCCGGCCTTGACGTAGCCCATCGCCAGCGACTGGTCGACGAAATAGCCATAGGCCCCCGACGACACCTGGCCGATCGGCGTGCCGTCCGGCAGGAAGATCGGCTCGCCGCCGGTGGCGTCGGCATCCTTGGCCGAGACGGAAAGCATGATAAGCTCGTCCCGCGCCGGCTTCTCGGCGACGGCGAGATAGGCGTCGCGATTGAGAAAGTCCTTGTCCGTCTTGATCAGGCGATCGAGCTTGACTTCCTGCGGCCAGTATTCCGGCGAGTACTCGCGGCTCCAGCTGCCGTAGCCCTTCTCGACGCGCAGCGACATCAGCGCCCGCGAGCCGACCGGCCCGGCGCCGACTTCCGCGCCCGCCTTGAGCAGCGCGCTGTAGAGCTCGACCTGGTCGGCAGCCTTGCAGTGCAGCTCCCAGCCGAGATCGCCGGTGAAGGAGACCCTGAGCGCCACGACATCGACGCCGGCCACGGTGATCTGACGCGAGCGCATGAAGGGGAAGGCCTCGTTCGACAGGTCGTCATTGGTGAGCCGCTGCAGCAATTCGCGCGATTTCGGTCCGGCGACATTGAAGCCGCCGAGCTCCTCGGTGCGCGAGCGGAAGGTTGTGCCTTCGGGCAGCGGCACCGATTTGAAGAAGCGCTGATGAAAACGCTCGGCCATGCCCGAGCCGATCACCATGAACTCGTCCTCCGCCAGTCTGGTCACGGTGAAGTCGCCGGCGATGCCGCCGCGCTTGCCGATCAGCGGCGTGAGGCAGGAGTTGCCGACCTTAGCCGGCATCCGGTTGGCGAAGAGCGCATTCAGCCAGGCTTCCGCGCCCGGGCCCTTCACTTCGTATTTGGCGAAATTGGAGATGTCGATGATGCCGGCATGCTCGCGCAGCATGCGCGCCTCGCGGCCGACCGGCCCCCACCAGTTCTGGCGCGTGAAGCCGACCGTCTCCTCGCGCGGCTCGCCTGCCGCGGCGAACCACAACGGATGCTCCCAGCCGAAAT
>NZ_RZSA01000353.1:0-5964 GCF_003998075.1 Mesorhizobium sp. M2A.F.Ca.ET.037.01.1.1
GTGCGCGGCAAGGTCATCGCCTGCGATCGCACTCCCGACGGGTGGTCGCTGAAGCCGGTGGCATTGCCCGACAACGGCAATGTCGGCATCAGCCATGCCGAGCATTTCGGCTCCAGCGTCTCCTTCTCCTTCACCGATTTCCTGACGCCGAGCTCGATCATCTGGTCGGACGACGACGGCGAGACGCTGGAAACCGTGAAATCGCAACCGGCCCGCTTCGATGCCTCGCCCTATGTTTCGGAGCAGTTCGAGGCCCGCTCGAAGGACGGCACGATGATCCCGTATTTCGTGGTGCGGCCCCGCGACCAGAACGGGCCGGTGCCGGCGCTGCTCTATGGCTATGGCGGCTTCGAAGTGCCGCTGCTGCCAGGCTATGCCGGCATTCGCGGCAAGCTCTGGCTGGACAAGGGCAACGCGTATATCCAGGCCAACATCCGCGGCGGCGGCGAGTTCGGTCCGGCCTGGCACCAGGCGGCGCTGAAAGGCAAGCGCCAGAATGCTTTCGACGATTTCGCGGCGGTTGCCGAGGATGTCGTCAAGCGCGGCATCACCACGGCGGCACAGCTCGGCATCCAGGGCGGCTCGAATGGCGGCCTGCTTACCGGCACGTCGTTGACACAGCGGCCCGAACTGTTCGGCGCCGTCATCATTGACGTGCCGCTGCTCGACATGTTGCGCTACACCGAACTGCCGCCCGGCGCCTCGTGGATCGCCGAATATGGCGATCCGTCGAGGCCGGAGGAGGCGGCCTGGCTCGCCACCTATTCGCCCTACCAGCATGTCGCGGCCAATGTCGCCTATCCGCCGGTGCTGTTGATGACCTCAACCGCCGACGACCGCGTCCATCCTGGACACGCGCGCAAGATGGCGGCGCGGCTGCAGGAGGCAGGCCACGGGAGGACGCTGTTCTTCGAGGAGACCGAAGGCGGCCATGGCGGGCGCGGCGACCGCCGGCCGCAGGCGGCGCAAACGGCGATGCGCTACATGTTCCTGAAGCGTGCGCTCGGCGGCGTCGCCTGACTAAGGTGTATTGATATTCAGGTGATGCCAGCCTGCAAATATCGGTTTTCTGCGCTTCCGGTGCTCACGTACTTTAGGTACGCTCCGCTCCGGTTCTCGGAACCGACATTTTCGGCTCGGCCTGACCTGAATCTCAACACACCTTGGCACGACTTGAATTCGAGGCCTCAGGCGGCATAAGCTGGCGCCATGATCCGCTTCAGCACATCTGGCGCCTTCGGGGTCGCGGTGACGCCGTCACCGCGGACCCTTCGCGCCGAGTTGTTGCGGCTGTGCGCCCGCATCGGTTATTCGCCGCCTCGCTTCCTCTGACGAATCCGCCCCGGCCCTTGCCGGATTGATTCAAGAGGAAAGATCAAATCCATGACCTATCAGAATTATTCGCTGAAGCAGCTTCAGCAGATCGACGCCGCGCATCACCTTCATCCCTTCACCGACCACAAGGAGCTGCGCGAGGCAGGCTCGCGCATCATCACCCACGCCAACGGCCCGTTCATCTACGACGCCGACGGCACCGAAATCCTCGACGGCATGGCGGGCCTCTGGTGCGTCAATGTCGGCTACGGCCGCGACGAGCTGGCCGAGGCGGCGTACGCGCAGATGAAGGAGCTGCCTTACTACAACTCCTTCTTCAAATGCTCGACGCCGACGCCGGTGCTGTTGTCGAAGAAGCTGGCGGAGCTGGCCCCCAAGCATGTCAGCCAGGTCTTCTATGGCTCGTCCGGTTCGGAGGCCAACGACACGGCGCTCAGGCTCGTGCGCCACTACTGGGCGCTCGAAGGCAAGCCCGAGAAGAACCGCATCATCTCCCGCAAGATGGCTTATCACGGCTCGACCATCGCCGGCACGTCGCTCGGCGGCATGGAGCCGATGCACAAGCAGCTCGGCGGCGCGGTGCCCAACATCGTCCATGTGATGATGCCCTATGCCTATGAGCTCGCGCTGCCCGGCGAAAGCGACCATGATTTCGGCATCCGCGCGGCCAAGGCGGTCGAGGACGCGATCCTCGAAGCCGGCGCCGACAAAGTGGCCGCCTTCATCGGCGAGCCGGTGATGGGTGCCGGCGGGGTAAAAATCCCGCCGATGAGCTACTGGCCGGAAGTCGAGCGCATCTGCCGCAAATACGATGTGCTCTTGATGCTGGACGAAGTGATCACCGGCTATGGCCGCACCGGCGAATGGTTTGCGGCGCAGACCTTCGGCATCGAGCCCGACACCATCACCACCGCCAAGGCGCTGACCTCGGGCTACCAGCCGCTATCGGCGCTGCTGGTCGGCGATCGTGTCGCCAGCACGCTGGTGGAAAAGGGCGGCGAGTTCTATCACGGCTACACCTATTCCGGTCATCCGGTGGCCTGCGCGGTGGCGTTGAAGAACCTCGAGATCATCGAGAAGGAAGGCTTGGTCGAGCGCGTCAAGAACGACACCGGTCCCTATTTCGCGCAGGCGCTGCAGGAGAGGATCGCCGGGCACAGGCTGGTCGGCGAGGTGCGTTCGATCGGCCTGATGGGCGCGATCGAGATCGTCAAGGACAAGGCGACCAAGGAACGCTATCTGCCGTCGGGAAGTGCGGCGGTCGTCGTGCGCGACCACGCGATCGCGAACGGCATGATGCTGCGGGCCACCGGCGACACGATGATTCTCTCGCCGCCGCTGATCTGGACGCGCGACACGATCGACATGGCCTGCGAGCGGATCGCGAAGGCGCTCGATCTCGCGGACGCTGATTTGCGAAAGCGCTGAGGGGATATTGTCCGGGCGCTCCGCAATGGGCGCCCGGTCCATTCCTAAACGATGTGGGTGATGTCTCCAAACGCAAAAACCGCGCCCCAACGGGAACGCGGCTTTGCCAGATACGCATGGCGTTTCGCGACAAGAATACTTGCGAAACTTACGGGCTCCGGTACGCGAGACCTGATCCGGAGCGCCGGGCGGACGCGCTGTCCGCCTCGCAATCCGTTTTAAAGGCACATCGTTACCGGTGGGTTAGCGAGACCTTAAGCAAATCTAAATTTGCCGGCTTTGCGCTGGCAAATATTTCAAATAGCCTTTTAAAGTCAGTATCTTACGTCTTATTGCCGCGCAGGAAATTAATAATGCCGGAAAAATCGGCGCCGGCGTGCCCCTGCGCGTTAAATAGCGCATAAAGCTGAGTGGCTTCGGCACCGAGCGGGGTTACGGCGCCCGCGCCCTGCGCGGCTTCCTGGGACAATTTCAGGTCCTTCAGCATGAGCGCTGCGGCAAAGCCCGGCTTGTAGTCGCGATTGGCCGGCGAGGCCGGCACGGGGCCGGGCACCGGGCAGTAGGTGGTCAGCGACCAGCACTGGCCGGAAGAGGTGGAGGCGACGTCGAACAGCGCCTGGTGCGACAGGCCGAGCTTTTCGGCCAGCACAAAGGCTTCGGCGACGCCGATCATCGAGATGCCGAGAATCATGTTGTTGCAGATCTTGGCCGCCTGGCCGGCGCCGTCGCCGCCGCAATGAACGATGCGCCCGGCCATCGGCTTCAGGATCGGCTCGGCGGTGGCAAAGGCCTCGTCGGAACCGCCGGCCATGAAGGTGAGGGTGCCGGCCGTGGCGCCGCCGGTGCCACCGGAGACCGGGGCGTCGATCGAGGGCAGGCCCTGCCTGGCGGCAATCGCATGCGCCTTGCGCGCCGATTCGACATCGATGGTCGAGGAATCGATGAACAGCGCGCCTTTCCTTGCCTTGGGCGCGATGTCCTCATAGACCGACAGCACATGCTTGCCCGCAGGCAGCATGGTGATGACGACATCGGCTTCCTTCACCGCAGCGACGGCGTTCGCCATCACCGTCACCCCATGCTCTTTCGCGACCGTAAGGTTTTCGGGCACCAGGTCGAAGCCCAGCACCGCATGGCCAGCTTTGACCAGATTGGCAGCCATCGGATTGCCCATGTTGCCTAGGCCGATGAAGGCGATGGTGCTCATTGTCTCTCTCCCAAAAATCTGCTCAGCGACCAATCAGCGCCCGCGCGATGATGACGCGCATGATCTCGTTGGTGCCTTCGAGGATCTGGTGGACGCGGAGATCCCGCACCAGCTTCTCGATGCCGTAATCGTGCAGATAGCCGTAGCCGCCATGCAGCTGCAGCGCCTCGTTCGCAACGTCGAAGCCGATATCGGTGACGAAGCGCTTGGCCATCGCCGACCATTTGCCGGCATCCGGCGCCTTGCGGTCGAGCTTCGAGGCGGCGGCGTAGAGGAAGATGCGGGAGGCCTGCAGCTCCGTCTCCATGTCGGCCAGCCTGAACTGCAGCGCCTGGAACTGGTTGATCTTGGAGCCGAAGGCCTTGCGCTCGCCCGTATAGGCGAGCGCCTTGTCGAGCGCCGATTGAGCGCCGCCGAGCGAGCAGGCGACGATGTTCAACCGGCCGCCGTCGAGCCCGGCCATGGCGATGCCGAAGCCGGCGCCTTCCGCTGCGAGCAGGTTTTCCGCCGGCACCTTGCAGTCCTCGAACATGACTTGGCGGGTCGACTGCATGTGCCAGCCCATCTTGTGCTCGTTGGCGCCGAAGGACAGGCCCGGCGCGTCCTTGGGTACGACGAAGGTCGAAATGCCCTTCGGGCCATCGCCGCCGGTGCGCGCCATCACTACATAGAGATCGCTGTCGCCGGCGCCGGAGATGAACTGCTTGGCGCCGTTTAGTATGTAATCGTCACCGCTCTTCACCGCGCGCGTCTTCAGCGCGGCGGCGTCCGAGCCGGAGCCGGGCTCGGTCAGGCAATAGCTCGCCAGCCACTCCATCGAGGTCAGTTTCGGCAGGAAGCGCTGGCGCTGCTCGTCCGAGCCGAAGCGGTCGATCATCGAGGCCGCCATGTTGTGAATGGAAATGAAGGAGGAAAAAGCCGGGTCGGCGTGGGCAAGCGCCTCGAAGATCAGCACCGCGTCCAGCCGCCCAAGCGCCGAGCCGCCGACATCGTCGCGCACATAGATGCCGCCGAGGCCGAGCGGGCCGGTCTCGCGGATCACGTCGGCGGGGAAATGCTTTGCCCTGTCCCAGTCGAGCGCATTGGGCGCAACGCGATCCGCCGCGAAGGCCTGGGCCATCTCCTGGATGGCGCGCTGCTCCTCATTGAGTTCGAATTGGCCAGTGCCCGCATCGACTGCCGCGTCCATGGCGTGCTCCCTGTCGTTTCAGGCCTTCTGGCCTGTCGTTTTTGGCTTTGCGCGCCGTTCAATCTAGACCAATGATGCCGCCGCGCAAACCCGGGCCGTTGAGAACCGGCTGTGCATGGAATGACTAACGGAGCTCTTGCGTGCCGACAATTTTCGATGAGTTGCTGGAGCGATTCCACTCCTATCTAGCCGGCGTCGACCACGATCTGCTCGCGGACGAAGTCGCGCGCATCGGCTGGAATATGCCTGTCCGTCCTCTCGAACCGCGCGCGCTTGCCTGCCTTGGCCATCTCGACCGCATCGCCGCGCTTGCGCCGCCGGATGCCAGGCCGCTGGCGCGGTTCGTCGCCGACCATCGGGATGCATTGCGCTGGGGGCAGACCTATAGCGCCGCCGATTTCGGGCAGGGTTTCGTCGACAATTACGGCTGGCTGGAAGTGTTCGGCACGCGAGGGCATTTCGTCAATGATGCGGCCGCGGCCGGTCTGCTGATCCTCGGGCCGGACATCGTCTATCCCGACCACCACCACATCGCGGAAGAAATCTACATTCCACTGACCGGCGGCACCGAGTGGCGAATGGGCGAGGGGGATTTTCATATTCGCGGCGCCGGCGAGATGATCCACCACGCATCGAATGTCAGCCATGCCATGCGCACCGGCAAGGATCCGCTGATGGCGCTCTATCTCTGGCGCGGCGGGCCGTTGGCGCAGAAGTCGACCATCGGTTCGGGGAGCAGGGGCTGATGGCAAAAGCGATCATGCTGCAGGGCACCGGCTCCGATGTCGGCAAGACCGTGCTAGTA
>NZ_RZSA01000354.1:0-5962 GCF_003998075.1 Mesorhizobium sp. M2A.F.Ca.ET.037.01.1.1
TCATATTGCTGCAGGTAGCCGCCATTCATCACCGCCATCCTGTCCGCCATGGTCACGGCCTCGAGCTGGTCGTGCGTCACATAGATGATCGTCGCCTTGAGGTCCTGGTGGAACCGCTTGATCTCGGATCGCATCTGCACGCGCAGCTTGGCGTCGAGATTGGAGAGCGGCTCGTCCATCAGGAACACCGCAGGATCGCGCACGAGGGCGCGTCCGAGCGCCACGCGCTGCTGTTGCCCGCCTGAAAGCTCGCGCGGCTTGCGTTCGAGCAGCTGCGTCATGTCGAGGACCCGCGCTGCTTCCCTGACTTTTCTGTCGATCTCGTCCTTGGGCAGCTTGCGCATCTGCAGTGGGAAGGCGAGGTTCATATAGACCGACTTTTGCGGATAGAGCGCGTAGTTCTGGAACACCATGGCAATGTCCCGGTCCTTGGGGTCGAGGTCGTTGACCACCCGGTCGCCGATGACGATGTCGCCCGATGTGACCGAGATCAGGCCCGCGACGAGATTGAGCGTGGTCGTCTTGCCGCAGCCGGAGGGCCCGACAAGCGCAACGAACTCGCCGTCATTGATTGTCAGCGAAACGTCGTTGACGGCTTTGAAGCTGCCATAGGTCTTGACGAGATCTTTGAGGACCACATGGGCCATGCAGGCAGCTCCCTAGAGCATGATGCCGAAAAGTGTGAAGCGGTTTTCGGACGACATCATGCTCTATCTCTTTGATTTAGAGCCGGATTCAGATTTCAGGTCGGTTCGACCTGAAATCATCCGGCTCTAGTGCTTGACCGCGCCTTCCGTGAGGGCGCGCACGAAGTATCGTTGCAGGAGGAGGAACAGCACCACGACGGGCACGCTCATCATGAAGCTGGCCGCCATCAGGCCAGGAAAGTCCGTCGTGTTCTCCGAGAAGAAGCGCTGGATGCCGACGGGCAGCGTCAGCTGTTCGTTCTTGGAGAGGAAGGTGTAGGCGTAGATGTACTCGTTCCAGGCGCCGATGAAGGAATAGATCGCGGTGGCGATGATGCCCGGCGTCGAGAGCGGCATCACGATCAGCATGAAGGCCTGGAACCGCGTTGCGCCGTCGATGCGCGCCGCCTGCTCGAGCTGCACCGGGATGTTGTCGTAAAAGCCCTTCAAGAGCCAGATCGCCAGCGGCAGGCCGAAGGTGAGGTAGGTGAGAACAAGCGAGCCATGCGTGTTCACCAGTCCGATCGCGCGCATCAGGATGAAGAGCGGCACCAGGAAGATCACCGCCGGGAACATGTTGCGCAGCAGGACGGCGAAGAAAAGGAAGTTCCGACCTGGGAAGGTGAAGCGCGAGAACGCGTAGGCCGCGGGAACCGCCACGATCACCGAAAGGATCGTCGTGGCGGTCGAGACGATGAGACTGTTCCAGAAGAAGCGCAGGAAATCCTGGCCGACGCTGTTCTGCGGATCGAGCAGTTTCTGGTAGCTGTCGAGTGTAGGTTGGTCAGGCCACCATTGCGGCGGAAACTGCATCGCCGCGAAGCCGGACTTGATCGAGGTGAGCAGCATCCAGATCATCGGCAGCGCGGTGTAAAGGAGCATGAACAGCAGAAAGGCGCGCCCGCCCCATCGCCATCCGTCAATCCGCACCCGGCGGACGGACCGGCCTCGTGAGATTGTCTCGGAAACCGTGCTCATGCGCTGCCGTCCTTCCGCTCGTTGCCGCTCAGCGCGCGGACATAGAAGTAGCCGAGCGTCATCAGGATGATGAACAGAAGCACCGAATAGGCCGATGCCACGCCCCAGCGCTGGCGGCCGAAGGCAAGCTCATAGATATGGGTGATCCAGATATGCGAAGCGTTGGACGGGCCACCGCCGGTCATGATCCAGGGAATGATGAAGGAGTTGAAGTTGGCGACCGCGAGCAGCAGGATCGTCACCGTCGAGACATTGCGCAAATGCGGGAAGGTGACGTGCCAGAAGCGTTGCCACGCATTCGCCCCATCGACTTTCGCGGCGCGCAGCAACTGCTCGGGCACGGTCTGCAGACCGGCCGTCATCATGATCATGGCGAAAGGGAACTCGCGCCAGATGTTGACGACGATCAGAGAGGGCAGCACCGTTGAGACGCTGTCGATGAAATTCGGCGGTCGCTCGGCCCATCCGAGCTCGACCAGCACCGCGCCGATAATCCCGAAATCCGAATGGTAGATCCACTTCCAGATATAGGAGGCGGCGACCGCGCTGATGACCCAGGGAATGATCAGGATGGCGCGCAGGACGCCGCGGCCGACGAAATCGCGATGCAGCGCCAGCGCGGCGGCAAACCCCAGGGCGAAGGAAAAGAAAGTGGATGCGATTGTCCAGATCAGGGTGTTGAAGGTGACCTGCCAGAACACCCCGCTGGTCAGGATGGCCGTGTAGTTGTTGAAACCGACGAAGATCTTGTCGCGGAGCTGCAGGCCGGGCGGCGTGTTGAAGAACGACAATTCGATCGTGTAGTAGATCGGATAGGCGATGACGATGAGCATCACGGCAATCGCCGGAAGCACATAGGCATAGTCGGCGCGATGCTCCCACATCTTGCGAAGCACATCGGACCTGGCGGATTGCAGTCTTCGGCGAGCCTCGGCCTTGCCGCTCACGATCGTCACTGGCGTGCCCTTGTTCATCGGAACGAACCGGCTGCGTTGTCGGCGCAGCCGGTGAGATCGCAGGTCAGGCTAGGGCTAGAGTCCGCCGCCCATCAGGTCTTTCACCTTCTTGGCCGCGTCGTCCGCCGCCTGGTCGACGGTCATCGCTCCGGTCAGGGCATTCTGCAGCATGTCCGGGACGATGATGTTCATGATCTCGGGCGACTGCGGCAGGGCCGGGAACGGAATGCCGTATGGCAGCATCGACGTCGTGACATCGAGGAACTTGATGCTGTCCAGACGCTCCTTCATCCATTTGGTCTTGAAGCCGTTGAGGTTGCCGGGGTTCGAGCCGGCGTAAGCCATCTTCAGCGACCATTCCGGGCTCGTCCACATGCAGATGATGGCCTTCGCCGCCGGCTCGTCCACCTTGCCGCCCTCTACATATTCGGCCTTCAGGATGTGGATGTTCGAACCGCCGAAGACGACGGCGCGCTTGCCGTCGGGACCGGTCGGAATGAGGCCGTAGCGCATATTGTCGATGACGGTCTGCGCCTTGTCCTTGTCAGTGCCCGTCGCCTTCTTCTGCAGGTCGAGCATGACGTTGTAGTCGGACGGATGCGAGATCATCATGCCGAGCTGGCCGGCCAGGAACAGCGGCTGGTTGTCGGCCTGCTGGTTGGTGAGCGCCGAAACCGGAACCGATTTGTCGCGGACATACATGTCGTAGGAAGCCTGCAGCGCCGCCTTGCTCTGCGGGCTGTTGAGCTCGATGTCCTTGTAGGTCGGGTTTGCCGCGGCTTCGTCGAAAACGCCGCCGCCATACGCCCATAGCTGCGGCATGAAGCGGTAGGGCGTGTTGCCGGCATTCTTGCGCGCCACGAGGCCGTAGCCGGCAATGCCGAGCTTGTCGTGGATCTGCTTGGAATATTTGACCACGTCGTCCCAGGTGGCCGGCGGCTTGTTCGGATCGAGGCCGGCGCGCTTGAAGATGTCGGCATTCCAGATGAAGGCCATCGTCTCGTTGTTGGTCGGAATGCCGTAGGTCACGCCGTCCCAGGTCACGGCCTTCATGGCGCCGGGCCAGAAATCCTCGGTCGAATAGCCGACGTCCTCGGGTTTCAGCGGCTGCAGATAGCCCTTCGAGGCGAACTCGGTTCCGCCCAGGATTTGCAGGCGGACCGCCATCGGCGCCGCGTTGCCGAGGAGCGCGGTGCGAAACTTGTCGAGCAGGTCGTTATAGGTGAGGGCCTGTTCCTCGAGCTGGATGTTCGGGTAGGTCTTGCGGAAGGTTGCGAAGAAATCCTTGTAGTACTGGCGCAGGAGGTCGGGGTCGCCCTCGAACACGCCCTGATACCAGAAAGTCAGTCGCCCCTTGTAGTCGAGCGGGGTGACCTTGGCGCAATCGCCTGCCGTGTCGAAATCCTGCGTGCCGGCAATCGAGCGCACATATTCCGGCGACCACTTGCTCAGGTCGACCGGGGGCGCGGCAAGCGCCGGACCCGACATCAGCGATATCGTCAAAGCAGTGGAAACGGCGCCGCGCAGAACGGCACCGCCGACTGTGATCCTCCTCATAGGTCTCCTCCCAGGTTCTCCTATGCCGCTCTGCGCCTAGGCAAAGCGGTCCTTGCTCGTTTCGATCGCGGGGATATTTCTCCGCCCTAATGTATCCCTTCGATCACTTCATACGTTTTCAGATCGCAGAATAGCTGTCAACGCAACAAATCGTACATTGTTTGTCGAAGATGTGCGTGATATCGGTCAGATCGTGTATTGGACTAGGGGACGGCGATGGCGGAAACGAGTGATTTCAAAGCAGAGCCACCCGAGGGGATTGACGCTCTCGGGGCATCGAGCGAGGGCGCCTCGCTTTACGAGCAGATAAGGGAGGACATCATCGAGGGACGGCTGGCTGCCAACGAGCGGCTCGTGGTCACCGATCTCGCCCGCCGTCACGGCACCTCGACCAATCCCGTGCGCGAGGCGCTGCAATTGTTGCGCGGCGAGGGCTTCGTCACCTTCGTTCCCAACCGGGGCGCGCGCGTCCGGCCCATAGATCAGGATTTCGTGCGCGATATCTACGAGATCGGCGTTCTCATCGAGCCCGCCCTGACGCGCTGGTTTGTGGGAATGGCGACCGAGGAGGACATCGCCGAACTCGAACGTCTCCAGGGCCTGATCGAAGAGAACAACTTCGCCGACACGTTCAGGCACAGCGAGCTGGATACCGCCTTCCACACCGTGATGTACCAGCGGCACTACAACCGCCATGCCGCCGAGCTCTGGTGGAAGCACCGAGAGGTGCTGCGGGCGGTCAGCCGGCGTTTCAATTTCACGCTTGCCCGCCGCGCCGCGATCATCCGCGAGCACCGCGAGCTCATCGCGCTCGTCAAATCGGGCGAGGCCGACAAGGCGGCCGAACTCATCGCTCGCCATGTCGAGGGCTCCGGCCGGCATGTCCTCGAACACATGCGCGCGCGCAGCGCCGCCCGGGCAGGGTAGCGGACCCGCAACATCGTCAGCCTGGCCATTCAGGGAGGATAGTCCAGATGAAAATCACGAGCATTCGGCCTTGGCTGGTCAAGTCCGACGCTTCCTATTGGGGAGAGTACCTGTTCGTGGAAGTGACGACCGACGAGGGGATCAGCGGCTGGGGCGAGATCACCACCACGACGAAGCTCGCCAACCGCGCGCTCTGCACGATCCTGCGCCAGATCGGGCTTGCCGTGGCAGGCGAGGATCCGGCGCGCATCGAGCATCTGTGGCACAAGGTCTTCCGCAGCTTCACCTATATGGGCAGCCGCGGCGCCGCCGTGGAATGCGTGAGCGCCATCGACATAGCGCTTTGGGATATCCGCGGCAAAGTTCTCGGCAAGCCGATCTATGAGCTGCTGGGCGGGCCGGTGCGCGATGAAATCTCGCTTTACACCCATCCCAACCAGGCCAAATTCACCAGCAAGGAAGCGGTGGTCCGCGAAATTCGCGACATCGTGGAGTCCGGCCACACCGGGCTCAAATTCGATCCGTTCCCGCACCAGGGTCCCAGCGTCGATGGCGTGGCCCGCGAAAGACGGGACGGCTATCTCGACGGCAGCATGACCCGCAAGGACGAGCGCGAAGCTGCCGAGCTCACGGCTCTCATCCGCGAGACGGCGGGGCCCAATGTCGACATCCTCATCGATGCGCATGGCCGCTTTGACGTTCCCACCGCCATCCGCCTGTGCCGCAGCCTCGAGGAGGCCGGCCAGATCGACTGGTTCGAGGAGCCTTGCCCGCCGGAAAGCCTCAACGCGCTTAAGCAGGTGCGCGACAAGGTCAGTGCCCCCATCTCCTGGGGCGAGCGCGGCCACACGAAATGGG
>NZ_RZSA01000355.1:0-5942 GCF_003998075.1 Mesorhizobium sp. M2A.F.Ca.ET.037.01.1.1
GACCTGAATCTCAACCCACCTTGGCGCACACCGACCTGGGGCGGCGTGACATTATTGGCACGCCACGGCAGTTCCGGCTGGGGAAAACCCTTTTCATCCTTGGTTTGTGTCCGCGCGCCATCCTAGAAGGCGCGCGCTTTGTATCGCCGGTGCAACCGCCATGAACCTTTTGTGTGATCCAGCCGACACACCGGCGAAACAGAATCTGCTTAGAAGCGCGAAATCGTCGAAACATTGAGACGCATTTTATCGTTTCAACGCATTGGTAACCGCGTCGTGCCCAGATGCAGAAAGCTTAACCAGAGATGACGTCCGTGAAAGCAGCACTCCTGTCTTTTGTCATGCTGTCTGCCATCGTGCTCTGCGGCCTGGGCATCTATGCCGCCGACGCAGCAACCAACCACCGGGCCGTCGACGGCTACGGCGTGACGGCCTCGCTCGACTGAGCCCAATCAAAAATCGGAAGCGCGCCCGCGCCGAGATTGCGCCGAAGGCGTGTTGAGATTCAGGTCAAGGCCGAGTCGAAAATGGTGGTTTCCGAGAACCGGAGCGGAGCGTACTTAACGTACGTGAGCACCGGAAGCGCAGGAAAACACCATTTGCAGGCCGGCCTCACCTGAATATCAGCACGCCTTAAAGCGCTTTGCCTTGCACGTCGATGATGCGCTTGTCGCCGCCATTGACGGCGAGCGCGCTCAGCGTCCCCGATTTCCAGGCGAGCGTGTCGACATTGACGCGGTTGGCCTTCACTTCGGCCTCCGGGACGGGCGTGTGCCCGTGCACGATCACCTTTGAAAAAAGCTCCTGGTGATCGTGGAAGGCATCGCGGATCCAGATCAGGTCCAGCAGGTTCTGGCGGTCGAGCGGCACGCCCGGCCTTATCCCGGCATGGCAGAAGAAGAAGTCGCCGAAACTGACCGAAACGTCAGCGACTGCAGGAAATCGACATGGCTGCGCGGCACCGCTTTCACCAGCGCAGCGTGTCCGCGCGCGATGGCTTCCGCCTTGCCGTACCAATGGGCGTCGCGGACAAGGTCCACGCCATAGGACTGCGCGGTCTGCACGCCGCCATAGTTCATGAACAGGCCGTCCGGCTCGGCATCGGCCAGGAATTCGAGCATGCCGATATCATGGTTGCCGGCCAGCATGATGTAGCGCGGATCGCGCTTGCGCGCCTCGATCAGAAAGTCGATGACGCTCTTTGAATCCGGGCCGCGGTCGACATAGTCGCCGAGATGGATGATGCGCCAGTCGGAGGCGGGCGCATGTTCCAGTTGGCTTTCGATGCGCCGGTGCATGGCGGCGAGCAGGTCATGGCGTCCATGTACGTCGCCGATGGCGTAGAGCCGCATGCCGTCCGGCCCGCGCCCGTCGAGATAGTGGATGCCGGTTTCGGTCAAGGTGAACATGTTCCCAAGGCACAGTTGGAGCCAAGCCTAGTGCCGATCGATGAACAACGCCCTAGCGACGCAACCGATCCGTGCGATCTTGGCTACTGCGTCCTAGCGGCGGAGCTGGTCCTTGCCCATGTCGGCGACGAGGCGCTTGCCGCACAGCGCCAGCGTGACGTCCATCTCCTTGCGGATGATTTCGAGCGCCTTGGTGACGCCGTCCTTGCCCATCGCGCCGAGGCCGTAAAGGAACGGCCTGCCGATATAGGTGCCCTTGGCGCCGAGGCAGAGCGCCTTGAGCACGTCCTGGCCGGAACGGATGCCGCCGTCCATATGGACTTCGATCCTGTCGCCGACCGCATCGGCGATCTCTTCCAGCACGGAGATCGAGGAGGGGGCGCCGTCGAGCTGCCGCCCGCCATGGTTTGAGACCACGATCGCGTCCGCCCCGGTCTCGGCCGCCATCAGCGCGTCTTCCGTGTCGAGGATGCCCTTCAGGATCAGCTTGCCGCCCCAGCGTTCCTTGATCCAGGCGACGTCCTTCCACGACAGGTGCGGATCGAATTGCTCATTCGTCCAGGACGATAGTGAGGAGACGTCGCCCACGCCCTTGGCGTGGCCGACGATGTTGCGGAAAGTGCGGCGCTTGGTTCCTGCGATGCCCAGGCACCAGCGCGGCTTCAGCGCAAGGTCGATGATGTTGGCAAGCGTCATCTTCGGCGGCGCCGAAAGCCCGTTGCGCACGTCCTTGTGGCGCTGTCCCAGGATCTGCAGGTCGAGTGTCAGCACCAGCGCCGAACATTTCGCCGCCTTGGCGCGGTCGATGAGGTTGAGCACGAAATCCTTGTCGCGCAGCACGTAGAGCTGAAACCAGAACGGCTTCTTGGTCACCGAGGCGACATCCTCGATCGAGCAGATGCTCATGGTGGACAGCGTGAACGGAACGCCGAACGCTTCCGCCGCCTGCGCCGCCAGCATCTCGCCGTCGGCATGCTGCATGCCGGTCAGCCCGGTCGGCGCCAGCGCCACCGGCATCGCCACCTTCTGGCCGATCATGGTCGATTCCAGCGAGCGGTTGCTCATGTCGACCAGCACGCGCTGGCGGAACTTGATCTTGCCGAAGTCCTCCTCGTTGGCGCGGTAGGTGCTCTCCGTCCATGCGCCGGAATCGGCATAGTCGAAGAACATCTTCGGCACCCTCCGGCGTGCCAGGTCCTTGAGGTCGGCGATGGTGAGGATTTCGCTCATGATGGGTCCCCGCTAAATCTGTGCTTAGGAGCGTTTGCGTGTGGGTTCGATATCGCCGGCATCGGAGCGCTGTCTCAGCCTCAGCCGGGAGACGCGCTGCCAGTCGCCGCTGCGCTCGGCTTCCGCCATCGAGCGCTCGACATAGGTGATGTGGTCCATCGCGGCCTTGCGCGCCGCGATCGGATCGCCGGCCTTGATCGCGGCATGGATCGCCCGGTGCTGCTCGAGCAGCGCCTCGCGCGCGCCCGGCACGCCGAACACCAGAAGCCGGTTCTGGAAAACGCCTTCCGACAACAGCCGGTAGCAGGAGCGCAGCGTGTGCAGCAGGATGATGTTGTGCGCGCATTCGCACACCGCATGATGGAATTCGACGTCGATCTCCGCCTCGTCGTCGAAGTCGCCGGTCCGGTGCGCCTCCTCCATGCGCGCCATGATGCGGTCGAGCAGCGCAAGGTCCTCCGGCGTCGCCCGCCGCGCCGCATATTCGGCCGCCACCGCCTCGATCTCGCGCCGGTACTCCAGATAGTCGGTCACCGCCTTGCGGTGCGTGGAGATGAGGTCCGTCACCGGCTTGGTGAAGAGCTGGCCGATGACGTCGGCGACATGCGTGCCGCCGCCGGGGCGCGTCGTCAGCAGTCCGCGTCCCTCCAGCGCCTTCAGCGCATCGCGCAGGATCGGCCGCGACACGTCGAACTGGCGCGCCAGCTCGCGCTCGCCCGGCAGCCGGTCACCGGTGCGCAGAACGCCTTCGAGGATCAGGCTCTCGATCTGCTGCACCACCTCGTCGGCGGTGCGCGAATGCTCGATCCTGGAGAAAATGTCGCTCAACGGAGACGCCTGGAGCTGGAACGGATGTCGCCCAGATTAAAGCGTCTGTCGCCAACTGGTCAAATTATTTATCCAATTCGCCCAATGTGGTCGGATCGCCTGCCGCGCGCCGTCATCGCCGGATGCTAATATTTGCTGTTTACGCGTCTCGCCGATTGCCGCAAGACCACCGGGTTGCACGAAGGGTCGAAAACAGGGGGACCAGCCGTGTCCGACGAGATGTCCAGTCTCGAATTCCAGCCGCGCGCCCAAGGCAGCGTCATGGGCTTTCCGGCGCATGAGGGGCGGCCCGGCGCGATCGGCGAGGTCCATGCCCGTCCGCACCCGCTGATCGAAAAGCCGCGCGTGCTGATCCAGCTTTCCTTCATGACCGAGGCCGGCGCCGCGGTCGACCATGCCGTGCTCTCGGAGCTTTCGCGGCGGCTGGGAATCGCAGCGCCTGAGCGGAACGCGCGCCACCATGCCATGAAATGGGGCAAGGGCTCGCTGCGTTGGGAGCGGCATACGGAATTCTCGACCTATCTGTGGGAAGGGCCGCTGGCCGAGAATGGCCGGGGGCAGGAAGATTCGCCCTTCGGTAACGGCTTCTCGCCCCCAGGCACGGTGATTTCCGGCATCCGGCTCGAAATCCGCAAATGGACGCAGGCGAGCGAAAGGCTGATCGCCGGCTTCGACCCCACCAGCCTTTGCTACTCGCTGGTCGAAAGGGGCGCCGCCGCCATCATCACCGATTTCCGCCAGGACGGCGACGGGCTGACCCGCATGCTGGTGCTCGATCGCGGCCTGACGCCGGCCAGCACCGGCGCTCTGTCGCAGCGGCTGATCGACATCGAGACCTATCGGACGCTGGCCATGCTCGGCCTGCCGCTGGCGTTGACGCTGTCCGGCCGCGCCCGCCGCATTGAGGACCGCCTGGCGCAGACCACGCTGGAAATGAAGGCCGTCGAAACTCGTGACAGCCAGACATTGCTCGCCGACCTCACCGAGCTCGCCGCCGAGCTCGAGGCCGACGCCGCATCCAGCCTCTACCGCTTCGGCGCCAGCCGCGCCTATGACGGCATCGTCACCGAAAGGCTGGAGGCGCTGGATGAAGAGCCGGTGCAGGGTTTTGATACCTGGGCGGGCTTCCTGCTGCGGCGCATGGCACCGGCCATGCGCACCTGCCGCTCGGTCGAGGAGCGCCAGGCCAACCTGTCGCGAAAACTCACCCGCGCCACCACGCTCTTACGCACCTGGGTCGACGTCGAAGTCGAGAAGCAGAACCGTGACCTGCTGGCATCGATGAACAACCGGGCCCGGCTGCAGCTGCGCCTGCAGCAAACTGTCGAAGGCCTGTCCGTGGCCGCTGTGTCATACTACGTCGTCGGCCTTATCGGCTATGTAGCCAAGGGCGCCTCGATCTTCGGTCACGTCTTCGCGCCAGAAGTCGTCACCGCAGCCTCCGTCCCCGTTGCCATCCTGCTGGTCTGGTGGGGTGTGCGCCGGGTGCGCAAGATGCATTCCGAGCCGGCGAAGCATCCGGGCGAGTAATCTTCCCCTCGATGCGAGGAAGCAGCGGCAGATTGCCGCTGCGGAAGCTGGGCATTACGGTCGCCGCCTTATTTGACCAAAGCAGCGTTTGCAACAAAACGGTCAAGCTGGTAAAAGATTTTGACCAGTCAAGCGGGATAACCGATGTCCGGCCTAGCCATGCCCAAGCCAGATGCCGAAACGCTGCGTCGGCGCGCCGAGATCGTCGCCGACATGCGCATCATCGTGCCGGGCGAGGGCGTCGTCGATACGGCCAATGAAATGCGCGCCTTCGAAAGCGACGGCCTGACCGCCTACCGGCAGTTGCCGCTGGTCGTCGTGCTGCCGGAAACGGTGGCTCAGGTCTCGCGGGTTCTCAAATACTGCAACGAGCGCAATATCCGCGTCGTGCCGCGCGGTTCCGGCACCTCGCTCTCCGGCGGCGCGCTGCCGCTGGAAGATGCGGTGCTGCTGGTGATGAGCCGCTTCAACCGCATCCTGGGGGTCGACTACCCGAACCGCATCGTGGTCGCTCAGCCGGGCGTCACCAATCTCGGCATCACCACCGCCGTCGAGCAGGAGGGCTTCTACTATGCCCCCGATCCATCCTCCCAGATCGCCTGCTCGATCGGCGGCAATGTCGCGGAAAATTCCGGCGGCGTGCACTGCCTGAAATACGGGCTCACCGCCAACAATGTGCTGGGCATCGAGATGGTCCTGATGAACGGCGAGGTCGTGCGCCTCGGCGGCAGTCATCTTGACCAGGAAGGTTACGACCTGCTCGGCGTCATGACCGGCTCCGAAGGCCTGCTCGGCGTCGTCACAGAGGTCACGGTGCGGATCCTGAAGAAGCCGGAGACGGCGCGCGCGCTGCTGATCGGCTTCCCGACCAGCGAACAGGGCGGCCAATGCGTCGCCGACATCATCGGCGCCGGCATCATCCCGGGCGGCATGGAGATGATGGAT
>NZ_RZSA01000356.1:0-5936 GCF_003998075.1 Mesorhizobium sp. M2A.F.Ca.ET.037.01.1.1
ATCCAGGACGCCACTTCCTTGACGCTGTCGGTGTCGACGTCTCCAACGATGCGGGTTTCGCCGTCGGGCCCGACCTCGGAATTGATGCCGATGTCGATGACGGCGGCGCCCGGCTTCACCATGTCGGCCTTGATCAGCCGCGGCTTGCCGACCGCGACGAACAGCGCGTCGGCGCGCCGTGCATGCGCCGCCACCGAGCGCGTCATGTGGTGGCACACCGTCACCGTGGCGCCTTCGCTCATCAGCAGGAAGGCGATCGGCTTGCCGACGATCTCGGAATGGCCGACGACGACCACTTCGAGCCCCTTGAGATCGAGGCCGGTCTCCTTCAGCAGTTCGACCGAGGCTGCCGCCGTGCAGGGCGCCAGATCGAGCTGGTTGTAGACGATGTTGCCGATCGAGGCCGGGTGCATGCCTTCGACATCCTTCAGCGGATGCACGGCGGCCTGCAGCGTCTTGATCGGGATATGCGCCGGCACCGGCCGCTGGATGATGATGCCGGTGACGCGCGGGTCGGCGTTGAGGCCGTGGATCGCGGCTTCCAGTTCGCCGGCCGTGATGTCGGCGGCAAAGCGCCGCTCCTCGAACCCGATGCCGGCAAGGGCTGCCTTGGCGCGCTGGTTGCGCACATAGACATCGACCGCTTCGGTATCGCCGACGGTGATCGAGACCAGCTTTGGCGGAAAACCTTCGGCCGTCGCGATCAAGGCATCTTCGCGCACCGACGCAATGATGCGCTGGGCAACCGGGCCGCCGTTCAGATAGCGGCTGTCGTCGGTCCGGGTCATGGCTGGCACCTCTGCCTTCTGGGCAATTCGAGGAAATCGCGTAAGCAGCGTTGCGTCCAGAATTGCGTGACGATCAGGATTTGTGCACTGCAATAGCAGAGGAGCGCCGGGAACTCAGCCCCGAAAGCGAATCCGTCTGTTTGCGGCGCGACTTGCCGCGCCACGCGTCAAAGAAGCCTCAAAAACGAAAAGGGCAGCGCGGTTGCCCACGCTGCCCTTTCGTGACCGGCCGTATCCCCACACGGCCCGTCCCCCGTAAACTCGACATCGGTTTAAGCACATCCCACGGGATCGCACTATGACTTGACGGCAACAGCTGGACTAAAAGTGCTGCGCCGTCTAACCGGCTGGTTCGCAGAAACTAGATCACCTCGACCGTGGTTCCGACATTGACGCGCTCGTAAAGGTCGACGACGTCCTCGTTGCGCATGCGGATGCAGCCGGAAGACACAGCGCCGCCGATCGTCCAGGGCTGGTTGGTGCCGTGGATGCGGTATTCGGTGGTGCCCAGATAGAGCGCGCGCGCGCCCAGCGGGTTTTCCATGCCGCCAGCAAGATAGGTCGGCAAATAGCGGCCCTTGGCCGCCTCGCGCTTGATCATCGCCGCCGGTGGGCGCCAGTCCGGCCACACCTTCTTGTCGGTGATCTTGTGCGTGCCCGACCATTCGAAGCCCGGCTTGCCGGTGCCGACGCCGTAACGCCGCGCCTTGCCGTTCTGCTCCACCAGATAGAGGAAATTCTGGTGCGTATCGATGACGATCGTGCCCGGCTTCGCCGGCCCGTCATAGGCGACTTCCTGCGGCAGGTAGATCGGGTTGATCTGCGGTCGCATTACCATGCGCTTGGCCGGCTGCTGCACGGCTGCCGTCCTCTGCCGGTCGGGCTGCGCCTGGAACAGTCGCTGCAGCGGCTGCTGCGTCGCTTGCCGGACCGGGCGCACGATGCCCGGCGCACGGCCAAGTTGCAGCACCCAGGGCGCCGAAAGGTCGGGGCTCACCGTCACCGGCGGCATATCGGCGTAGCGGTCATTGGCAAGGGAGGTGGTGGCGCCGGCGGCAAGGATCGCCGCCGCGCCGAGCAGGTAACAAAACGCTGTCTTCATTGGAACGCACCTTGATCGAACTCATCCGGGGCGGAGAGGACGCCCTCGGTTTCGCGATCCTTGGCGCGCAGCGGCAAGCAAAACATGAATCGGAATGCGTAAAATGCCGCTTTGTCAGTAAACCTTTTGGTGTGGTTACCGGCCGGTTCAGGAATCTGGTAAAGCCACGGTAAAAGCGGCGCCGAGGCGCATTAACGAATGGATTTGCTG
The DNA here is from genome assembly GCF_003998075.1 of Mesorhizobium sp. M2A.F.Ca.ET.037.01.1.1. Classification (NCBI taxonomy): domain Bacteria; kingdom Pseudomonadati; phylum Pseudomonadota; class Alphaproteobacteria; order Hyphomicrobiales; family Phyllobacteriaceae; genus Mesorhizobium; species Mesorhizobium sp. M2A.F.Ca.ET.037.01.1.1. The sequence continues at coordinate 2,101 of NZ_RZSA01000356.1, forward strand.
ACGATGGCAACGGAAAATAGCGGCATTCTCGATGGTCCCGACGGCAGGGCGCGCTGCTTCTGGCATGGCAATTTGCCGGACTATCTTCACTATCACGATCGTGAATGGGGCCGGCCGGTAACGGATGATCGCCGGCTGTTCGAAAAGATCTGCCTGGAAGGATTCCAGTCGGGCCTGTCGTGGCTCACCATCCTGCGCAAGCGCGAGAATTTCCGTGAGGCCTTCGCCGGTTTCGACTTCGACAAGGTGGCTCAATTCACCGAGAAGGATGTCGAGCGCCTGCTCGGCAACGCCGGCATCATCCGCCATCGTGGCAAGATCGTCTCGACCATCAACAACGCCAAACGCGCCCGCGAGATGGTCGACGAGTTCGGCTCTTTAGCCGCCTGGTTCTGGAAGTTCGAACCGGGTCCGGACGAGCGTCCGGGAATCGTCGACCTCGCGCATCTGCGCGCCAATCCGACGACGGCCGTGTCTGTCAGGATATCGAAGGAGTTGAAGAAGCGAGGCTGGAGCTTTGTCGGCCCGACGACGGTCTATGCCTTCATGCAGGCCATGGGCCTCGTCAACGACCACCTCGAGGGCTGCTATTGCAGGGCGGAGGTGGAGAAAGAGCGCAAGAAGCTCAAAAGGCCGAAGTAGAGCGCGCTCTTTCCTTCTCCCCGTTCACGGGGAGAAGGTGCCCGAAGGGCGGATGAGGGGCAGCGCCGGCCTTCGAGATTTCTCGGTAGACCTCAAGTCAAACGCTGCCGGCGCCTGCCAAAAACAACCCCGCCAGGATCGCCGCCACAGCCGCGAAAGCCGGGTAGATTACCAAAAGCCCGGTGACCAGCGCGTCGCGGGCGCTCGGCTTGGTCGCCGCAGCCTCGAACGGCCCAGCCGGCTGCTGCGCCGGCTTCAGCGCCGGAACCCCGGCAGGCCTCAGCCTTGCAGTCTCGCCCTCGATGATATCTTCAGCCGTGGTCATGGCCCTGAACCCCTTGTTTCGGCGCGTTTATGGTCGCGGATTGTGTCGGCAGCATGCCGCGCTGGTGGCGGAATTGTTTCGTATTTGCGCTGATTGTTTCGAAGTTCTTGGAGGCCCTCAACCCTCTAGGGTGGGATATTGAAGTCTACTTCTTTGTTAGTCGGCGCCGCCCCTCATCGCCCTGCCGGGCACTTCTCCCCTTATAGAGACGGGGAGAAGGACGCTGGCGCCGCGGGTTTGGCCAGTCGGCAACGCTGGAGCTGTCGCGCCGGCGCTTCCTCCTTCTCCCCGGTCACTACACGGGGAGAAGGTGCCGGCAGGGGGACGAGGGGCGGCGCGGCGCCTGCAAACTATCGAACTGTTTCCTGCAGGTCTGCAAACGCTTGCCGCACCACTTGGCATGGGTTAGGACACGCCCGCTCCCGATAAGCCAGTGTTTACTTAACGAAAAGACCGACCCCATGGCCGACAAATCCGAAAAGACGAAAGCGCGGCTGCCGCGCGGTTTTGCCGACCGCAGCGCCGAAGACATCCGCGCCGTCGAGAAGATGATGGCCACCATCCGCTCGGTCTATGAGCTTTACGGCTTCGAGCCGGTCGACCAGCCGATGATCGAATACACCGATGCTCTGGGCAAATTCCTGCCCGATCAGGACCGGCCGAACGAAGGGGTGTTCTCCTTCCAGGATGATGACGAGCAGTGGCTGTCGCTGCGCTACGACCTGACCGCGCCGACGGCGCGCTTCGTCGCGGAAAATTTTGACAAGCTGCCGAAGCCTTATCGCAGCTACCGCTCCGGCTGGGTGTTCCGCAACGAGAAACCGGGTCCCGGCCGCTTCCGCCAGTTCATGCAGTTCGACGCCGACACGATCGGCACGCCGGGCGTCGCCGCCGACGCGGAGATGGCGATGATGATGGCCGACGTCATGGAGGCGCTCGGCATCAAGCGCGGCGACTACGTCATTCGCGTCAACAACCGCAAGGTGCTCGACGGCGTGCTGGAGGCCATCGGGCTCGGCGGTGAGGATAACGCCGGCCGCCGGTTGACCGTACTGCGCGCCATCGACAAGCTCGACAAGCTCGGGCCGGAAGGCGTCAGGCTCCTGCTTGGCCCCGGACGCTGGGACGGTGGCAAGGAAGGCGAGGGCGATTTCGCCAAGGGCGCCGGATTGAAGGATGCGCAAGCCGAGGCGGTTCTTCTGGCAACGGCCAGGAACGGGCAGGCCGCCCAGGACGCCAGCGTCAATGCCAATGCTGTCTATCAGGAAGGCGTTGGCGAACTCGCAACGATCGAGGCCCTGGTTAGAGCCGCGAGCTACGGCGAAGACCGCATCGTGATGGACCGCTCCGTCGTGCGCGGCCTCGAATACTACACCGGCCCTGTCTTCGAGGCCGAGCTGCTGGCCGAGATCCCCAACGACGAAGGCCAGATCGTGCGTTTCGGCTCGGTCGGCGGCGGCGGGCGCTATGACGGGCTGGTCTCGCGCTTTCGCGGCGAGCCGGTGCCGGCGACCGGTTTTTCGATCGGCGTCTCGCGGCTGATGACGGCGCTGAAGAACCTCGGCAAGCTGGATACCTCCGATGTCATCGCCCCGGTCGTCGTGCTGGTCATGGACAAGGATACGGAAAGCCTCGGCCGTTACCAGAAGATGGTCGCCGATCTGCGCGCCGCCGGCATCCGCTCGGAAATGTATCTCGGCGGCGCGGGCATGAAGGCGCAGCTGAAATATGCCGACCGCCGCGGCAGCCCTGTCGCCATCATCCAGGGCGGCGACGAGCGCGCCAAGGGCGAGGTGCAGATCAAGGACCTCATCGAAGGCGCGCGCCTGTCGGCCGAGATCACCGACAACGCCGAATGGCGCGCGGCACGCCCGGCGCAGGTGACGGTCGCGGAGGGTGACCTGGTGGCTGAGGTGAAGAAGATACTCGCGGCGCAGGCCGCCGACCGCGCGAAGGGTGGCGCTTGAGCCCCCCTCTCTGTCCTGCCGGCCATCTCCCCCTCAAGGGGGGAGATCAGATGTCGCGCATGCTTTCGCCAATTTTCAACGCTGCAGGAGGAGGCGCGGCGTCCGAGCTGCCAATCTCCCCCCTTGAGGGGGAGATGGCCGGCAGGACAGAGAGGGGGGCCTCGCGCCCAACTTATCCATGACCTCCCGCCCCGCCATCGCTGCCGACATCGCGAAACTCTTCGCCGCCCGCGGTACGCACGCGGTCGAAGTCGCCGTGCTGCAGCCGGCCGATCCGTTCCTCGATATGGCGGGCGAAGACCTGCGCCGGCGCATCTTCCTGACCGAGAGCGAGACCGGCAAGACGCTGTGCCTGCGGCCCGAATTCACCATTCCGGTCTGCCTCGACCACATCGCCAGCCAGGCCGGCACGCCGCGCCGCTATTCTTACCTGGGCGAGGTGTTCCGCCAGCGCCGTGAGGGTGGCAACGAGTTCTTCCAGGCCGGCATCGAGGATCTCGGCGACACTGACATCGCCGCCGCCGATGCCCGTTCGCTGGCCGAGGCGCATGCGCTGCTGTCGCTGGTGCTGCCGGGACGGCCCCTCGCCATCACGCTTGGCGACCAGACCCTGTTCGAGGCGGTGCTGGCCGCGCTCGGCCTGCCGCGCGGCTGGCGCATGCGGCTGGCCCGCGCCTTCGGTTCGGCGCCGATGTTGGAAGCGGCCCTTGCCGATCTCGCCAACCCGCCGCGCAACAGCCAGCTCTCCGGTCCCGTCGCCTTGCTGGTGCTCGACGGCGATCAGGAAGGCCTCGCCGCGCACATTGCCGAAGGCATGGAGCAGGCCGGGCTGTCGGCTTCCGGCGGCCGCTCGCCGGCCGACATTGCGCGCCGGCTGACCGCGAACGCACAGTTGCGCAGCG
>NZ_RZSA01000357.1:0-5932 GCF_003998075.1 Mesorhizobium sp. M2A.F.Ca.ET.037.01.1.1
GTCGGGTGCCGCCCGGAATTCCGGGCGGCGATGCACCAGCGTCACGCTCTTGGCGATCGGTTGCAGGTTGAGCGTCCAGTCGAGCGCCGAATCGCCGCCGCCGACGATGACGAGATCGTGGCCGCGGAATTCCTCCATGCGCCGGACCGAATAAAAGACGCTCTTGCCTTCATAGGCCTCGATGCCCGGAATGGGCGGGCGCTTGGGCTGGAACGAGCCACCGCCGGCGGCGATCACCACCACCTTGGCCTCGAACAGCTCGCCCTCGTCGGTGGCGACGCGGAAGCTGCCGTCGTCGAGCTTTTCCAGGCTCGAGACCATGCGGTTGAAAGTGAACTCCGGCTTGAACGGATGGATCTGCTCCATCAGCTTGTCGACGAGGCCCTGAGCCGAGATGGTGGGCCAGCCGGGTATGTCGTAGATCGGTTTTTCCGGATAGAGCTCGGCACACTGGCCGCCGGGACGGTCGAGAATGTCGATGAGATGGCATTTCATGTCGAGCAGCCCGAGCTCGAACACGGCGAAAAGGCCGACCGGCCCGGCGCCGACAATGACAACGTCCGTCTTGATGGTATTGCTCATGCGCTGCGCCCCATTTGGGAATGGAGCGAGACTGCATGAGCGCCGGCCTGCTGCCAAGCAGCCAGCATGAAGAAAACTGGAAAGTCGGCCTTAGCCTTGGCGCTCGGGAACGCGCACGACCAGCCCGTCCAGCGCGTCGCGCACCTTGATCTGGCAGGAAAGGCGCGAGTTCGGCTGGACGTCATAGGCGAAGTCCAGCATGTCCTCTTCCATCGCCTCCGGCTCGCCGACCTCGGCCGTCCATGCCTCGTCGACATAGACATGGCAGGTCGCGCAGGCGCAGGCGCCGCCGCATTCGGCCTCGATACCGGGCACCGCGTTGCGGATGGCGTTTTCCATGACGGTCGAGCCGTTTTCGGCCTCCACGTCAAATCGGGTCCCGTCATGGGCGATGTAAGTCAGCTTGGTCATTAAGTCACCTGAGGAGTCGCGACGGAGATAATCACTCCACCGGACAAGTCAACTGCGGCGCGAAAGCGCCACGAAATGACGTTTTTCAAAAAGATAGTGCTAGCGGCTGATGCCCGCGATGAAGTCGCGCACTTCCTCGATCAGCATGCCGAGCCGCTTGAGCGCCCGGACGTCTTCCGGCTGCTTCTCGATGATTGCCGCGCATTCGGCGACCGCGAAGGCGCCGATGCCGCGCGCCGAGCCTTTCAAGCCGTGCGCCAGAAGTATCCTCTGCCTGGTGTCGGCGTCCGTGATCTGGTCACGAACGTTGAGCGACTGCTGCACGAACAGCGCCAGCACCTCCCGTTCGAGGTCGCGGTCGCCCATTGTCTGGCGCGCCAGATGGCCGAGATCCACAGGTCGGGCTCGAGCCGTTCCGGAGGGATCTCCCCCCGGCATGGAAAACGCAATACCACTTTCGCCACGCATACGCACTGCAACTCCATCAAGCGGGCAGACGAGGCCAAGAAAATAGGCGTTTCCGGTCGCCAACGGGTTAACGATTGGAGGGGAAAAATGTTGTCACGGAGGCGACCGGATCACGCTTGCGTTAACCTTATATTTAAAGTTTTACGTATCGCCCGGAATGCATGTTTTCTTTACCCCTGTGTGTCATTACGATACGAAGGTCCATTTTTCAGCCTCCTGCTCGGGATAGACAAGCTAGAATCGGGCCAGAATCCGGCCAAAATCATAAGTCCCGCGGCAGCTAGTACAGGGTAGCGAAGGCATGGCTAAGAAACCAACGACGACCAAGTCTCTCGAGAATGACGTAGCCGCGGAACTGGAAAAGGCGCTCGACCTTGACCTTGCCGGCGACGAAGGCGGGCTCGACATGGCGGCGTCGATGGAGGATCTCGAAGCGCAGATCTCGGCGGCGGCCGACGAGCTGGCGCGCGAAGGCCGCAGCCAGCGGACAGAGCCGGCGAACAACCCTCAGCCAGCCATCCCCCAGTCTCCAAGGGCGCCCGCGGCCAAGCCGGCCGAACTGCGCCCTGTCGAGCCGCGCAACGGACAGCCGTCCGGCTTCACGCCCCCGGCCGGCTTCACGCCCGCCAATGACGACCGCCAGAAGGACTACAAGACGCTGCTGCACAGCCTCAACCGGCGTGCATCGAGCACCGTCTACTGGGTGATCGCCTTTATCTCGCTGGCCTGGATCGCCGGCGCCGGCGGCTTGGCCAACCTCCTGTTCGGTCCTGGCATCTGGAAGATCCGTACCTTCGACCAGTTCTTCGCCCGTCCCGAGCTGATCGGCCTGGCGGTAGCCGCGATCGTTCCGGTCATCCTGTTCTGGGCGTTCGCCGCCATGATTCGGCGCGCGCAGGAAATGCGCATCGCCGCGCAGTCCATGACTGAGGTCGCCTTCCGCCTGGCGGAGCCTGAAAACCTCGCCCAGGATCGCGTCATGATGATCGGCCAGGCCGTTCGCCGCGAGGTGGCGGCCATGGGCGAAGGCATCGAGCGGACGCTCGCCCGCGCCGTCGAGCTGGAGACGCTCGTCCATGGCGAAGTCAGCCAGATCGAACGCTCCTATTCCGAAAACGAGGCCCGCATCCGTTCTCTGGTCGATGGCCTCGGCAGCGAGCGCGAGGCGGTCGTCACCCATGCCGAGCGCGTGCGCGCCTCCATTGCCAGCGCTCACGAGACGCTGCGCGACGAGATCGGCGCGGCCAGCGACATCATCCGCGATTCGATCCTCAACGCGTCGACCAAGCTGTCGATGACGATCAACAACTCCGGCGACACGCTGATCGATCGCATCAATGAAAGCTCGACGTCGATCTTCGATTCCGTCGAATCGCGCCTGGACAACATCACCGATCGGCTTTCCACCTCCGGCGAGGCCTTCGCCAGCCTGCTCGACACCCGAATCGCCAAGCTTACCGACACCACGGACGGCCTTACCCGCTCGCTGACCGACCTGCTCGACGACCGCACGAATGGCATGGTCTCGCTGCTTGGAGGCGCCGCCCGCACGCTTAACTCCGAATTCGAGGCGAGCCTCAGCGGCATCGAACGGACACTGGCCGAACGCGGCCAGGCGCTGATCAGCGAATTCCAGACCCGCGCCGAAGCGCTCGACACCGGCACGCAGAAGCTCAACGCCGCCCTCGAAGCGCGCGCCCGCCAGATCAACGAGACGATGGTGGAACGCGCGAAGGAAATCGCTCATGCCTTCGCCGAGAGCAAGGACACGCTGTCGGCGATGATCGATCAGGGCAAGACCCAGATCGGCGCCGATATGGCCGACATCATCTCGTCCACCTCCTCCATGCTCGAAGCCCGCGCCACCGACTTCGCCGGCCGCATGGAGGCCGCCCGGCATGTGGTGTCGCGCTCCTTCGATTCCGACATCCAGCGGCTCGCCGATGCCCGGGTCGGCATCGAGGAAGCCGTCGAGAACCACAGCCGCTCGCTTTCCGAGAGCCGCGAACGCATGGCTGCCGCCATGCAGGAGGACCTGGCCAAGTTCGCCGAGGGCCGCGCGGCGATCGATGCCGCCGTCACCAACCAAGTGCAGAAGCTGGCCGAAGGCCGCGGCTTGATCTCTCGCGCGCTGGAAGAAGATCTGCGCAAGGTGAACGAGTCGCGCGCCGCCATCGATGCATCGCTTGGCAGCCATCTGGAGCAGCTCGAAGAGGGTCGCAACCGCCTGTCCCAGGCTTTGAACGAAGACTCCGGCAGACTCGTCCAAGCCCGCACGATGATTGACGAAATGGTCGCCGGCCATGTCGGGAAGCTGGCCGAGGGCCGCAATATCCTGGCGCGCGCCCTGGAAGCCGATCTCGGCAAGCTGCAGGACAGCCGCGCCTCGATCGACGGCCTCGTCGCCAGTCAGGTCGAGAAGATCGCCGAGGGCCGCGCCGTGCTGGCCAAGGCGCTCGAGACCGACATCATCGGCATCAGGAACCTGGTCGAGACCCATTCGACCAAGCTCGCCGAGGACCGCGGTGAGCTCAGCCGCGCGCTTGAAAGCGATCTGAGCGGCATCCGCGGCCTGATCGACAGCCATGCCGGCAAGCTCGCCGAGGACCGCGGCCTGCTATCGCAGACGCTGGAAGCCGACCTCGCCAAGCTGGCTGAAAGCCGTGCCTCGATCGACGGCCTCGTTGCCGGCCAGGTCGAAAAGCTTGCCGAAGGCCGCGATATCCTCAAGCGCGCCCTGGAGGCCGACCTCAACACCATCAAGGGTGCCATTGCGGGACACTCGGACAAGGTGCTGGAGGATCGCTCGCAACTGTCGAAGGCCCTCGAAGCCGATCTGCAGGCCGTCAGCGGCGCCATTGCCGATCATCAGAACAAGCTGGCGCAAGACCGCTCGGCCCTATCGAGAGCCCTGGAGGATAACCTTCAGAATGTCAGCGGCGCCGTTGCCGAACATCAGAACCGGCTCGTTCAGGACCGTTCGGTGCTGTCCAAGTCGCTCGAAGACGATCTCGCCAAGCTGGCGGAGAGCCGCTCCAGCATCGACGGGCTGGTCGCCGGCCAGGTCGAGAAGCTGGCCGAAGGCCGCGACATTCTCAAGCGCGCGCTGGAAGCCGATCTCAACACGATTCAGGGCGCAATCGTCGATCATTCGCAGAAGATCACCGGCCATCGCGCCGAACTCTCGCGCGCGCTCGACGCCGATATGGCCAATGCCAGCGGGCTCATGCAGACCCATGCCGACCAGTTGTCGCAGAACCGCGCGACGCTGTCCAAGGCGCTGGAGGACGACCTCGCCAAGCTGGCCGAAAGCCGTTCCAGCATCGACGGGCTTGTCGCCGGCCAGGTCGAGAAGCTGGCGGAAGGCCGCGACATCCTCAAGCGCGCGCTCGAAGCCGACCTTGCCAAGCTCGCCGAAAGCCGCGCCTCGATCGACGGCCTTGTCGCCGGCCAGGTCGAAAAGCTCGCCGAAGGCCGCGATATCCTCACGCGCGCCCTTGAAGCGGACCTTGCCAAGCTGGCCGAAAGCCGTGCCGGCATCGACGGCCTCGTCGCTGGCCAGGTTGAGAAGCTCTCCGAAGGCCGCGATATCCTCACGCGCGCCCTTGAAGCCGATCTCGCCAAGCTGGCCGAAAGCCGGGCCGGCATCGACGGTCTTGTCGCCGGCCAGGTCGAGAAGCTCGCCGAGGGCCGCGATATCCTCAGGCGCGCCCTCGAAGCCGACCTCCAGAAGCTGACCGAAAGCCGATCCGAGATCGACGACGTCATCGCCGGCCATGTCGGCAAGCTGTCAGAAGGCCGCGACATGCTGGCCCGCGCCTTGGAGGACGATCTCGCCAAGCTCGCCGATACGCGCAAGGACGTCGACCGTTCGGTCTCCGGCCATATCGACCAGATCGCCGCGCGGAGCAGCGACATTTCGGCAGCGATCGCCGCCGATGTCGAGAAGATCGAGCAGGCCTTCAGCCGCCAGACCGGTGTCATCGAAGAACGCGCCAGCACCATGGAGCGAGCGCTGTCGACCGGTGTCGACAATGTGCGCGGCGTGCTGGAGAAGACCGCGGTGTTCGTGGCGGGCGCGTTGCGCGACAAGGTCATGGAAGTCACAAGCGCCCTGCATGAGCAGGCCGGTGCGGCCTTCAGCGACGCCGATCGCAAGATCGCCGAACGCGCCGAGCAGACCTCCGCCGCGCTGCTTGCCAGGGCCGAGGACATCGCCCAGGCCTTCGAGGCGGCCGACCGTCGCCTGCACGAACGTGCCCAGGACACGTCCAACATGCTGATGGCGCGCGCCGACGACGCGTCGAACTCGCTCATGGCTCGCGCCGAGGAAACTGCCGACAAGCTGGCCACGCGCGCCGGTGAGATCGCCAACACCTTCGACGCGGCCGACCAGAAGCTGGTTGCCCGCGCCGTCTCGACGGCGCAGTCGCTGGCCTCGCGTGCCGGTGACATCCTGCGCAACTTCGAG
>NZ_RZSA01000358.1:0-5914 GCF_003998075.1 Mesorhizobium sp. M2A.F.Ca.ET.037.01.1.1
GGTTCATATAGGCCCGGTGGGTGAAGGCGGCCTGGCCGGCGGCGACGTTCGAGGCCTTGCCGCTCCATGCCTTTTGCGGCGCGGCCTGCAGCGCGCGGCCATAGGAGAAGGTCAGCTTCCACGGATGCGGGCCGATGGCATTGATGGCGTTGAGGTTGGCCGTCGCTTCCTCGTCCTCCTGCCCGCCGGACAGGAAGGCGATGCCCGGCACTGCCGCCGGCACCACTTCGCGGAACAGTTTTATCGTCTTTTCGGCGATTTCCTCGGGGCTGTCGGTCCTGCCCGACTTCTTGCCGGAGATGACCATGTTGGGCTTCAGGATCGAGCCTTCCAGCACGACGCGCGCCGCGTAAAGCTCGTCATAGAGCTTGACCAGCGTCGCCTTGGTGACGTCGTAGCAGGTGTCGATCGAATGCGCGCCGTCCATCAGCACTTCCGGCTCGACGATCGGCACGATGCCGGCCTCCTGGCAAAGCGCGGCATAGCGGGCCAGCGCATGGGTGTTCGAGGCGATCGAGTTGGCCGAGGGTACGCCCTTGCCGGTGTCGATATCGATCACCGCGCGCCATTTGGCGAAACGGGCGCCGAGCTTGTAGTAATCGGCAAGCCGCTCGCGCAGGCCGTCGAGGCCCTCGGTGATGGTGTCGCCGGGAAAGCCCGCGAGAGGCTTGGCGCCGAGATCGACCTTGATGCCCGGAATGGAACCGGCCGCCTTGATGATGTCGACCAGCGGCGTGCCGTCGGCGGCCTTCTGGCGGATGGTCTCATCGAAGAGGATGACGCCGGAGATGTAGTTGGACATCGCTTCCTTGGCGCGGAACATCATCTCGCGATAGTCGCGCCGGTTGTCGGCGGTCGATTCGACGCCGATGACGTCGAAACGTTTCTTGATGGTGCCGGAGCTCTCATCGGCAGCCAAAAGGCCCTTGCCGCCGCTCACCATCGCGGTGGCGATATCTTCGAGACGTTCGCTCATGGGTGCTCTCCTACGCTGCGTTTGTTCCGCGCTAGCAGAACATTATCGCCAAAGGAATGACCCCGGAAAGCGCGAATCGATTGAAAGCCGCGCTGGCTTTGCCTTGTCTCGGATTGTTTACCGCTTCAGCACTTCGACGCCGGGCAGCGGCTTGCCTTCCATCCATTCGAGGAAGGCACCGCCGGCGGTCGAGACATAAGTGAAGTCGTCGGCGACGCCGGCATGGTTGAGGGCGGCCACCGTGTCGCCGCCGCCGGCGACCGAGACCAGCTTGCCTGCCTTGGTGCGGGCGGCCGCGTGCTTTGCCGCCGCCACCGTGGCGCGATCGAAGGGCTCTATCTCGAAGGCGCCGAGCGGGCCATTCCACACCAAGGTCGCGGCGCGGTCGATCCAGTCGGTAACGCTCTGCACGGTCTTTGCGCCGACATCGAGGATCATGCCGTCCGCCGGCACGGCATCGATGGCAACGGTCTCGCTCGCGGCACCCGCCTTGAATTCCTTGGCCACCACGCCGTCGGCGGGCAGGATGATGGCGCAGCCAGCTTCCGCCGCCTCGATCATGATCTGCTTGGCGGTGCCGGCAAGGTCGTGCTCGCAAAGCGACTTGCCGACATCGGTGCCACGCGCGGCCAGGAAGGTGTTAGCCATGCCGCCGCCGATCACCAGCGCGTCGACCTTCTTCACCAGGTTCATCAAAAGGTCGATCTTGGTCGAGACCTTGGCGCCGCCGACAATGGCGACCACCGGCCGTACCGGATTGCCGAGACCCTTTTCCAGCGCGTCGAGCTCGGCCTGCATGGTGCGGCCGGCATAGGCCGGCAGCCGGTGCGCCAGGCCTTCGGTCGACGCATGCGCGCGGTGCGCGGCGGAGAAGGCGTCGTTGACATAGATGTCGCCATTGGCGGCGAGCTTTTCCGTGAAGGCCGGGTCATTCTTCTCCTCGGCCTTGTAGAAGCGGGTGTTTTCAAAGAGCAGCACGTCGCCGTCCTTCATGGCGGCAACGCCTTCGGCGGCTTTGTCGCCGATACAGTCGGCGGCGAAGCGGACGGGGAGGCCGAGAACCTCCGCCGGGGCCCTGGCGATCGGCTCCAGCGAGAATTCGGCCGACGGACCATCCTTCGGACGGCCGAAATGGGCAAGCAGGATGACCTTGGCGCCTTTCTTCGAGAGTTCGGCGATGGTCGGCGCGATGCGCTCGATGCGAGTGGCGTCGGTCACCTTGCCGTCGGCGACGGGAACGTTGAGGTCGACGCGCACCAGGACGCGCTTGCCGCTGACGGCGCCGATGTCATCGAGTGTCTTGAAGCCGGCCATGATCCGTTCCTTCCTGGTGCGTTGACGCAATTCCGGACGGAAAGCCGCCCACATCTTTCATGGAATTGCTCTAGCGAAAACGCGGGGACCTTACCCGGCAGCGGCGGCGATGCAAGAGCCGCGTTAAAGCGCGCGCGCAAAAATGATGTCGCCATGAGACATCAGCCTTCGCCGGTTGCCTTTTGCTCGCCCGGTGCCGGCGCCACGGGATCGATCGGCACGTCCTCGACCGGCTGCTTTTCCACCGGCCTGCGCCAGTTGCGGATCAGCGCCGCTATGCGATCGCCGATCTCGCCGGCGCTCATGAACACCGGCACGCGCGCCACCTGCGCGGTCGGCTCGAAGGACAGGCCGAGCCCGGTGATCCGGCCTTTCTCGTCGACGTCGCGCACGATCAGCTCGATCGGCCCGATCATCACGCGGTCGGCATATTCGGCATGGCCGCCGAGCCGCTCGGTAACGAGCGCCGCGACGGTGAGCTTCTGTTCGGCCTCGGTAAGGCCAGGCCCATAGGCCGCTTCCAGCTCCGCCGCGGAGCGGGCCGGATCGACGGCAAAGGCGCCGAAGAAGTCGGCGTCCTCGGGGTCGACCACGGCGCGGCTGGCGAACAGCTTGTCGAGCAGGCGCGGATAGCGATCCGGCACGAAGATATAGACCTGGTCGCCAGCGGTGAGACGGCCCATGTCCTGGAAGCGCATCGAGCGGCCGTCGCGCAGCACCAGCGAGGGCCTTGCCCAGCGCGGGATGCGCTCGCCGCGCGCCACCGGGCTGCCGGGTGCGACGCGATAGGCAAGCAGTTCGTGATGGGCTGAGCCCGGCAGTTCGAGCTCGACCTTGTCCAGGGGCCCGAGACGCGCCGGCACGATCAGGCCGAGGCGGCGCGCCAGCGGCCCGACCGTCCAGCCCTGCACCACCAGCGACACTAGCACAATGATGAAGGCGGCGTTGAAGATCAGGCGGCCATGCTCCAGGCCGCCGAGCAGCGGCGTGATGGCAAGCAGGATCGAGACCGCGCCGCGCAGGCCGACCCAGGACACGAAGGCGACCTCGGGACGCGGCAGGCGGAAGGGGATCAGGCAGAGCCAGACGGCCAAAGGCCGCGCGACGAAGATCAGGAACAGGCCGAGCAGCACCGCCGGCACCAGGATCGCCGGGAACTGCGAGGGTGTGGCGAACAGGCCGAGGATCAGGAACATGATGATCTGCGCCAGCCACGACATGCCGTCCTGGAAACGCCTCAGGATGGTGACGGCGCGGATGTCGGAATTGCCCGCGATCAGCCCGGCAAGGTAGACGGCGAGGAAGCCTGAGCCGCCGACCGCGCCGGCGGCGGCAAACACCATCAGCGACAGCGTCAGCACGAAGATCGGCAGCAGGCCGTGATCCAGGTTGAGCCGCTCGACCAGACGCACGATGCCGAAGCCGCCGAGGACGCCGATCACGGCGCCGAGCCCCATATTGGCAAGAAAGCCAAGAAGGAGATTGGCGGCCAGCACGTTGGCCTCGGGGTTTGCATGCGCGGCGATGATCTCGACCAGGGTGATGGTGAGGAAGATGGCGATCGGGTCGTTGGTGCCGGATTCCACTTCGAGCGTCGAACGCACGCGCTCGCGCAGATGGATCTCGCCGGCGCGCAGCAGGAAGAACACGGCGGCCGCGTCGGTCGAGGCGACGGCGGCGCCGAGCAGGGAGGATTCCAGCCAGCTGAGCTTGAGAAAATAGGAGGCGGCGACGCTGAAGATGCCGGTGGTCAGGATGACGCCTATAGTGGCCAGCGACAATGCCGGCCCGGCCGCTTGCTTCAGTGCGTTGAGCGGGGTGCCGAAACCGGAGTCGAACAGGATGATGGCCAAAGCCAGTGAGCCGGCAAAATAAGCCAGCCGCGCATTGTCGAATTCGATGCCGAGGCCGTCGACGCCGGTGGCAAGCCCGATGCAGAGAAAGAGGAGCAGCAATGGAGCGCCGAAGCGGAAGGCGATCAGGCTCGAAAACGCGGCGGCAACAATGAGCGCAGTGCCGACCAGCGTCACAAGATAGATCGCATGCTCCATCCGCCAGTGCCCCTCAAGTCCCTCTCATTTGTCGATTTACGGGAGAGTGGGGCGAAGACATGACCAGTGCAAGGCAACAGCGTGGTTTTTTGGATTCTGCTGGCGTGGGGAAATGGAGGAGCCGCTTTCCTCTCGTCATCCACGGGCGGAGCGACTGGTGTTGCGGCTAATCTCCACGGCATGCGGAACCGCCGAGACTAAAACGAAAACGCCCGGCCGGAGCCGGGCGTTCGAAACTGCTTAGCGAGCCTGGATCAGGCGATGGTCTTGCCGAAGGCGACGGCGGTGTCGCCCATGCGGTTCGAGAAGCCCCATTCATTGTCGTACCAGGACAGCACCGAGACGAAATTGCCGTCCATGACCTTGGTCTGGTCGAGGGCCACGATCGAGGAGTGCGGATCGTGGTTGAAGTCGATCGAGACGTTCGGGTGATGGGTGACCGAGAGCACGCCCTTGAGCTTGCCCTTGGAGGCGGCGATCAGCGCTTCGTTGATCTCCTGCGGCGTGGTCGAACGCTTGGCGACGAACTTCAAGTCGACCACCGAGACGTTCGGGGTCGGCACGCGGATCGAGATGCCGTCGAGCTTGCCCTTGAGGTCGGGCAGGACCAGGCCGATCGCCTTGGCGGCACCGGTCGAGGTCGGGATCTGCGACAGCGCCGCGGCGCGGGCGCGGTAGAGGTCCTTGTGCATGGTGTCGAGCGTCGGCTGGTCGCCGGTGTAGGAGTGGATCGTCGTCATCATGCCCTTCTCGATGCCGACGGTCTCATGCAGCACCGCCGCCAGCGGCGCCAGGCAGTTGGTGGTGCAGGACGCGTTCGAGATGACGATGTGGTCCTTGGTCAGCTTGTCGTGGTTGATGCCGTAGACGACGGTGAGGTCGGCGCCTTCGGCCGGGGCTGAGACGATGACGCGCTTGGCGCCGGCGGCGAGGTGCGCGGCCGCCTTGTCGCGGGCCGTGAAGATGCCGGTGCATTCGAGCGCGATGTCGACGCCGAGTTCCTTCCACGGCAGCTGGGTCGGATCCTTGATCGCGGTGACCTTGAACTTCTCCTTGCCGACCGAGATCTGGTCGCCGTCGACGGTCACCTCATGCGGGAAGCGACCATGCACGCTGTCGTAGCGAAGCAGATGCGCGTTGGTCTCGACCGGGCCGAGGTCGTTGACGGCGACCACGTCGATATCCTTGCGGCCGGATTCATGGATGGCGCGCAGGATGTTGCGGCCGATGCGGCCAAATCCGTTGATGGCAACTCTGACGGTCATTGTTTTCTCCCTAGGGACTGGGGGCGATTGGGTCCGCTGCTTCATAGCGGCCATGAGCCAAAGAATCCAGCCGCAGAAGGTCGAACTTAAATCGATTAGGTTAGTCCAGCATGGCCGAGCCGCCTATTTGCGGCCCCGCGAATTGACGCAGCCGGTCAGCCGTGCAGACGAGTCTCGACCGCTTTTGCCGCGGCCTCGGCGGTGATGCCGAAATGCGGATAGAGTTGCTCGATCGAGCCGGAGGCGCCAAAACCGTGCATGCCGATGAAGACGCCGTCGGTGCCGATCAGGTGGTCCCAGCCCTGGCG
>NZ_RZSA01000359.1:0-5906 GCF_003998075.1 Mesorhizobium sp. M2A.F.Ca.ET.037.01.1.1
CTCGATGGCGATTTCGGAAGGCGCGGCGGAACAGGTCTTCATCCAGCCCGTGGCGATCGCCTATACGCGCCTGCATGGCATGCCGATGGGCCGCCGCCATCGGCCGATCACCGCCTGGATCGGCGACCAGGATCTGATGCCGCATCTCAAAACCCTGCTTGCCGAAGGCGCGATCGATGCCGAGGTGCATTTCGGCCAGCCGGTGCCGTTCTCCAAGGGTTCGAACCGCAAGGAAACGGCGAGACTGATGGAAGCCAAGGTGCGCGAGATGATGCAAGGCATCCTCGCCGACCCGGCCAAGAACCGGTGAAGTCGAGGCGCACGACGGGCCCACAAGGCAGAATCGTCTGTTTTTTGTCACGGAAAGGCGCTAGAAGCCGCCCGATGGAACTGAACAGGATTGAAAGCCATGGCATCGGCGCTGCCGCCGAGCGCTCGGCCGGCACTGACCGCGCGGCGAAAAAGGTCTTCGTCAAGACCTATGGATGCCAGATGAACGTCTACGATTCCCAGCGCATGACCGATGCGCTGGCCGCCGACGGCTATGTCGCCACCGACGCCGTCGAGGACGCCGATCTGGTGCTGCTCAACACCTGCCATATCCGCGAGAAGGCGGCGGAAAAGGTCTATTCCGAGCTTGGCCGCATCCGCGACATAAAGGCCGAGCGCGCCAAGGCCGGCCGTGAATTGCTGATCGGTGTCGCCGGCTGCGTGGCGCAGGCCGAAGGTGCGGAAATCATCCGCCGCGCTCCGGCGGTGGATCTGGTCATCGGCCCGCAGACCTATCACCGGCTGCCCGACGTGCTGGCGCGGGTCCGCGGCGGCGAGAAGATCGTCGAGACCGAATACGCCATCGAGGACAAGTTCGAGCATCTGCCGCAGCCGAAGCGCGCCGAATTGGCAAAGCGCGGCGTCACCGCTTTCCTCACGGTGCAGGAAGGCTGTGACAAGTTCTGCACCTTCTGCGTGGTGCCCTATACCCGCGGCGCGGAGGTCTCGCGCCCGGTGGCGCAGATCGTCGCCGAGGCCGAGCGGCTGGCCGAGGCCGGCGTGCGCGAGGTGACCCTGCTCGGCCAGAACGTCAATGCCTGGCATGGCGTTGGTGAGAATGGCGAGGAATGGGGTTTCGGCCGTCTGCTGTTCCGGCTTGCGGAAATCCCCGGACTGGCGCGGCTGCGCTACACAACCAGCCATCCGCGCGACATGGACGACGAATTGATCGCCGCGCATCGTGACCTGCCCGCCTTGATGCCCTATCTGCATTTGCCGGTGCAGTCGGGCTCCGATCGGATTTTGAAGGCGATGAACCGCAGGCACACGGCACGCGACTATCTGGCGCTCATCGAGCGCATTCGCGCCGCCCGTCCCGACATCGCTATGTCGGGCGATTTCATCGTCGGCTTCCCCGGCGAGACGGACGAGGATTTCGACGCGACGCTGAAACTGGTGCGCGAAGTGGGCTACGCCTCGGCCTTCACCTTCAAATATTCCCCACGTCCTGGGACGCCGGGCGCCGAGATGGACGGCCATCTTTCCGAAACCGTGAAGGACGAACGGCTGCAGCGCCTGCAGGCGCTGATCAACGATCAGCAGCAGAATTTCATAGCCAGCGTGGTCGGCCGCACCGTCAGCACGCTGATCGAGAAGCCAGGTCGCCGCCCCGGTCAGATTCTTGGCCGCTCGCCATGGCTGAACCCGGTGATTGTTGACGACAAAGCCGGTGGAATCGGTGACATTATTGACGTGCGAATCACGAAGACAGGCCCCAACAGCCTGTTCGCCGAGTTGGCCTAGCCACAAGCCTCGGCAGATGAGGAGAGACGGTTGAGCGCTGCCGAACTGAAGAATCCGCCCCAGAACCAGGCGTCCGGGGCTTCCGACATGGCGCACATCGTACTGACCTTCGACAACAACAAGCTTGCCAGCGCCCTCTACGGCCAGTTCGACGAGAACCTGGCGCGGCTCGAGCAGAAGCTCGGCGTGGATATCCGCTCGCGCGGCAACCAGCTTGCCATCAAGGGCTCGGCTTCGGCCGCCGAACAGGCGCGCCGCGCGCTGGATACGCTCTATGGCATCCTGCAGAAGGGCGTCGACATCGGCCAGTCGGATGTCGACGGCGCCGTGCGCATGGCGATCGCCGCCGACGACCAGTTGACGCTGCCGACCATGGAGCGCAAGGGCAAGGTTTCGGCCGCCCAGATATCGACGCGCAAGAAGACGATCTACGCCCGTTCGCTGACGCAGGACGCCTATATGCGGGCGCTGGAGCGCTCCGAAATGGTCTTCGGCATCGGCCCGGCAGGCACCGGCAAGACCTATCTGGCGGTGGCGCATGCGGCGATGCTGCTCGAACGCGGCATGGTCGAGCGCATCGTGCTGTCGCGCCCCGCGGTCGAGGCCGGCGAGCGGCTGGGCTTCCTGCCCGGCGACATGAAGGAGAAGGTGGACCCCTATCTGCGGCCGCTCTACGACGCGCTCTACGACATGATGCCGGCCGACAAGGTCGAGCGGGCGATCGCGGCCGAAGTGATCGAGATCGCGCCGCTAGCCTTTATGCGTGGCCGCACGCTGGCGCATGCGGCGGTGATCCTCGACGAGGCGCAGAACACCACGCCGATGCAGATGAAGATGTTCTTGACCCGTCTCGGCGAGAACTCGCGCATGATCGTCACCGGCGACCCGACCCAGATCGACCTGCCGCCCAACACCAAGTCGGGGCTGGTCGAGGCGCTGCGCATCCTCGACGGCGTGCCTGGCATCGTCACCGTCCGCTTCAACGAAGGCGACGTGGTGCGCCACCCATTGGTTGCCGAGATCGTCAAGGCCTATGACCGCGACGGCAAGCTGGCGCGGGGCCTGGGCGCCGAAAGCTGATCAAAAGGCTATATGGCTGACAATCCAGCATTAAGCGGCGAGACGCCGGTCAATATCGATATTTTCGTCGAGGCCGGCAATTGGCCTGCCGAAGCCGAGCTGACGCGCCTGGTCGATCGCGCCGTTGCGGCCGCCTTTGCCGAAACAGGGGCGACCGGCGTCTCCGAGCTCAGCGTCGTCTTTTCCGACGATGCTCACATCCGGACGCTCAACGCCGAATGGCGCGGCAAGGACAAGCCAACCAACGTCTTGTCTTTTCCGGCTTTTCCGTTTCCGAAGGGCGGCAAGCTGCCGCCGATGCTGGGCGACATCGTGCTGGCTTCCGAGACGGTGGCGCGCGAGGCCGCACTGGAAGACAAGCCGTTTGAGAACCATATCACCCATCTCGTTATTCATGGCCTACTGCACTTGCTGGGTCATGATCACGAGACCGACGCCGAGGCGGAGGAGATGGAAGCGATCGAGCGCGCAGCGCTTGCGAGGCTTGCCATTCCCGATCCCTACGCGTAACAAAAAAGCTCAATTGACCTGATGGCGATGAACGACACACCAGAAACTGCCGCCCGCCCGGACGCCGGCAGTGCTGCCAAGCCTTCCGAAAAAACGGAAGAGGGCTCGAGTCCGAGTATTCCCACCGGCAGCGCGGCCGCGGAGCCGACGCATGCCGGTCCTTCGCTCTTCGACCGCGTGCTCGGCCTGTTCCGGCACCGCAACGGCACTAGCCTGCGCGAGGAGATCGCCGGCGCGCTTGCCGAAACGACGACCGATGCGGGCGCCTTCTCGCCCGGCGAACGCGCCATGCTCAACAACATCCTGCGCCTGCGCGAAGTGCGGGTCGAGGACGTCATGGTGCCGCGCGCCGATATCGAGGCGGTCGAGATCAACACCACGCTTGGCGACCTGCTCGGCCTTTTCGAGCAGTCCGGCCATTCGCGCATGCCGGTCTATTCCGAGACGTTGGACGATCCGCGCGGCATGGTCCACATTCGCGATGTGCTCGCCCACATTACCAAGGTCGCCCGCGTCAAGAAGGGCCGCACCAGGGCGAAGGCGCTGGTGACGGCGGCGCTCGACCTTGCGCAGGTCGATCTCGCGCGCACCATCGGCGAGCTCAATCTGATCCGCCAGGTGCTGTTTGTGCCGCCCTCGATGCTGGCCTCCGACCTCATGGGCCGCATGCAGACGACGCGCACGCAGATGGCCCTGGTCATCGACGAATATGGCGGCACCGACGGCCTCGCCTCGCTGGAAGACATCGTCGAGATGGTGGTCGGCGACATCGAGGACGAGCATGACGACGACGAGCCGATGATCACGCAGACCGGCGACGGCGTCTTCGTCGTCGACGGCAAGGCCGAGATCGACGAGGTCGCCAAGATGATCGGCGAGGATTTCGCCGCCGGCGAGCATGGCGAATATGTCGACACGATCGGCGGCATGATCTTCAACACGCTCGGCCGGGTCCCGGCCAGGGGCGAAGTCGTGCAAGCCATTCCCGGCTTCGAGTTCCACGTGCTCGACGCCGACCCGCGCCGCGTCAAGCGCGTGCGCATCGTGCAGAGCCCGAAGGGCGAGCGGCAGCGCCGCCGCGCCGCCCGCACCGAGCAGGCCTGACCCCCTGAGCAATTCCAGGAAAAGTGCGTAGCGGTTTTCCATCCGGAATGCGTAAAAAAGAACGTGGAGCGGCATGCCGACCGACGATCCGTTCAAGCATGCGGTCCTGGGCTCAGGCCTCTTCTACCGCGATCCGCGCGCGGCTTTGTCCTTTCTGCAAGCGGCCTTTGGTTTTGAGCCTAGCATGCTGGTGAGCGATCCCGACGGTCGGCTCGTGCATGCCGAAATGCGCTTCGGCGACGGCTATATCATCGTCGATTCCGAATGGGATGAGCGTATCGCCAGTCCCGCCTCCGTCGGCGGCAAGAACACGCAAGCCGTCTATGTCCGTCTGCAGCAGGATATCGACGCTCATTGCGAGAAAGCGCGCGCGGCAGGCGCGGAGATCGTCGAGGAGCCCGCCGATCATTTCTACGGCGAGCGCCAATATCGCGCCCGCGACCCCGAAGGCCATGTCTGGACATTCACCCGCACCGTACGCGTCGTGCCGAAGGACGAGGCCGAGCGACTGACCGGCCTGCGGATCGAGGGCTGGCACAGATAGCGCTACGGTGTATCAGGCGGCGCTTATCTGGGTTTGGATCGCGCGGCGTGGCCTGTTAAACCTCTAACTCCCTGATTCGCGCGACTTGGGAAGCTGGATGCAGCGCTTTGCCGGCCGGATAATTCTGCTGTGGGGGTGGCGGCGGGCGCTGGTGGCCTTTGCCGCCGGAGCGCTGGCGGTGCTTGCCCAGGCGCCTTACGATTTCTTCGCGGTCTGCTTCGTCTCGTTCCCGGTTCTGGTCTGGCTGCTCGACGGCGCCACCGGCGAGGCTTCCGATGGCTGGTTCAGGCGCCTGCGGCCGGCTTTCGCTACCGGGTGGTGGTTCGGCTTCGGCTACTTCCTCGCCGGCCTGTGGTGGATCGGCCAGGCATTGCTGGTCGAGGCCGACAGCTTCGCCTGGGCTTTGCCCTTCGCCGTCGTCGGTATCCCCTTTGCGCTCGCCTTCTTCTATGGCTTCGCCACCGTGGTGGCGCGGCTGTTCTGGAGCAGCGACATCGGCCGCATCGCCGCGCTTGCCTTCGGGTTCAGCCTTGCTGAATGGCTGCGCGATTTCCTCTTCACCGGCTTTCCCTGGAACGCCGTCGGATACACGGCGATGCCGGTGCCGCTGCTGATGCAGAGCGTGTCGGTGACCGGCATGATCGGCATGAACGCGCTCGCCGTCTTCGTGTTTTCGCTGCCCGCGCTGGTCGCGGCGCGCCGGCATCTGAGGCTGGGCCTTGCCCTGTTCGTCATCCTCGTCGCTGGCCATGTCGGCTTCGGCTACGCCCGGCTCGCGGCCCCGGTCGAGCCGGCCCGCTCGATCGATGTTCGCATCGTCCAGCCCTCGGTCGATCTCAGCGAAAAGTGGGACGCCTCGGTGCGCGACCGCATC